>JAPUKX010000346.1 GCA_027295435.1 Planctomycetota bacterium
CAAGGCGTTCCGTCAGTCCGCGAGTACGTTCTGCTGGGGGAGGCGCCCAGGACGTAGGTCGCCCCGACGTCATCGGCGTGAGTTGACATGACGATCACTGCGCTTCGTGGTGTTCGGATGCATCGGGACCGGAAGCCTGTAGATCGATGGCCTCGGCCACGGCGAATGGTCTGATCCGCTCGATGATGCGCGGGCCGATCCCGGGAACACGGGTCAGATCGTCAATCGACACGCCCCGGTGCTGGCCTTGCACCGGAGGCCGGGATTACGTCACGATCAGAGCAGCTTCTCATGCGCATTCAGATTCGCCCGCGCGCATGGATTCGAACGCTGAATCGATCTTGGCAGCGAAGATGAAGTCGCTCTCGGTCAGGCCGTTGATCTTGTGCGTCCACACCTCCACCCCAACCTTTCCCCAGGCGAGAAAGATGTCGGGGTGATGGTTCTGCTGCTCGGCGATGGCTCCAATGCGGTTTACGAAGTCCAGCGCCTCCGCGAAGTTCGCAAAGCGAAACGCTTTGGCAAGGTGATACTCCTGCTCGATCGACCAACCATCTATCTGACCAAGCAACCCGTCAATCGTCTGGGTCGCAAGCGGCGCAACGCCGCCCTTGCAGGGGACACATTCTTTCTGCGCCAATTCTGAGTTCATACGACCTCCAGGTCATCGTGCCGTCTGGGCAAGAGGGGACACGGGCACGTCGTCGGCTTGGCAGCGGCTGTGATATCCGGGTTTGCGGCCGGCAACATGCGAGTTATGATATGGTACACTATGGCCCGGCTATCACGCCGATCTACTCGAGAAATACACAGGAGCGCCGGTCGATGGGTCAGCTTCATAAAGTCGGTGAGACATCGGACGTGCCGCCTGGGAGCGCAATCGCGGTCGAGATCAATGGGCAGAGGCTCGCCCTGTTCAACATCGACGGCAAGTTTTACGCCATCGATGACACCTGCCCGCACAGCGGCGGTCCACTCTCGGAGGGCGACGTGGAGGAGGCCGTGGTGACCTGCCCCTGGCACGGAGCGAGCTTCAGTCTGGCCGATGGCAGCGTTCTCAACCCCCCGGCTGATGAGAATGTGACCAGCTATCGGGTGCAGGTGGACGGTGCCGACATCATGGTTGAGATTCCCTGAGCGGCCAGCCGATCCTGATGTCGCTGTGCGGGAGTGTGATGACCGGCCGGGGCCTTGCCGCCCAAGACGTTCGACCGGGGCCTCAACGATATATGCTTCATTCATGGCAGTCACCCACAGGGCCAAGATCATCGATGGCAGGGCGCTTGCAGAGCAGGTGAAGCAACACATCGCACGGCGCGTAATTGAACTCAAGAGCAAGGGTCAGGCGGTGCGGCTCGATGCGATCCTCGTCGGCCAAGATGCCGCAGCGGCGGTCTACGCGCGCAACCAGGCAAGAGCATGCCGAGAGGCTGGTATCGAGCACGTGTTGCACGAGCTGCCTGACGACTCGACCCACGATGACATTGCCGGACACCTGGCGTTGTTGAATGCGGATCCCCTCGTCGGGGCGATCATGGTGCACCTGCCGTTGCCCGAGGCAGTGGACACCGAACGCATTCAGTCGCTGATTGCAGCACCCAAGGATGTTGAAGGAGTGAACCCCGCGAACATCGGCAACGTTGTTTATGGCCGGCGGAGCTTGGTGCCATGCACCGCCCTGGCGGTGATGGAGATGATCGAATCGACGGGTATCAAATTGGTCGGTGCACGATGCGTCTGCGTGGGTGCGAGCAATATCGTCGGCAAGCCAATTGTCGTGCTGCTTATGCGAGCTGAAGCGACGGTGATCTCGACCAACAAATTCACGGCTGAGCTGGCTACGGCCACTCGCACCGGCGATGTGCTGGTCTCTGCTGCGGGCGTGGCGGGGTTGATCACGGCCCAGATGGTCAAGCCGGGCGCGGTGGTCATTGATGTCGGGATCAGCCGCATCCGTGGCGAGGGCGGCATTGTGCGGACCGTCGGTGACGTGGCGTTTGACGAGGTCGCGGAGGTCGCCGGCTACGTCTCACCCGTGCCGGGCGGCGTCGGGCCGATGACCGTGGCCATGCTCCTCCGGAATACCGTCGATGCATCGCGCCTGGCTAACATGCCGTAGGACTTGGGGGCAAGATCTCATCGCCCCGTAGCGGTCTCGCGGCCAAGATCACATCCGATTCATGCCGAGAGCCCGAAGAGTTGGCGGGCTCGATCGGAGATTCCGGCCTGGTAAATTGGGCCGATCTGGTCGTCTGCGCAGGAACGACCAGGGCGTAATACCCGGCGGTAACCGGAGAAACAAGTTGTAACATTATATATCACCTGGTTTTGTGAGGATTACCGACCGGCTGGTTACGGTCACGGATGCGCTAGATTATCAGCCCAATGTGCGCCTTCAATCGGAGAAACCGGGCGCGGTGCCCCCTGGAGCCCAGCTGTAGGCTCTTCGCCTCGGCCTCGGATAAGTGTGTTTTCATTGGGAAAACCCTTGCATCGCATCCTTTCTGCAGTACTATCTCGATAGACCGAATGGCTCAACGAGGTTGAGTACGCGACATTCGGAGTGTTGGTGGTACCTGTTGACGGCTGGCGCCCGGTACCAGCGACCTTTGATCGGAGAGAGGGCAAGACGCGGCTGGGGCCTCGTCACTGAGAGAAGAGTAGAGAGGGAACCCGCATGAAATCTCGAGCGTTTGCGGTAGCTGCCAGCGCGGTGTTCTGTCTGGCGAGCTTCGCGGAAGCTGATCTCATCATCGACCTGGGTGGTGGATGGCAGGCCACAATCTTTTCTGAAGAGCGGGTGGACTTGATCGTCGATTTCGTCAGTATCGAGGACGACATCCTGGTCATCCAGAAGTTTGCCAGTTTCACTGAGATTGACCGGTTCACCGGCCAGCCTAAGCCGCTGAGCATTGCCTTCACCCAGATCGCTCCCGACGCCCTCACCGTAAGCCACATTGTCATCACCGAGGCATTCCTCTTCAATAACACCGGTCAGAACTGGACCTCCTTCCGAGAGATCTTGATGGGAAGCAGCGTTTCCTTTGACCCGGTAGCGTCGGCTGATTTCAGCATCGATCCGTTCACGACAGCGACCTACAACTTTGATAACAGCGAGGTCGAGTTCAGCGGTGGAGTGGTGCCGAATGGGACGATTTGGGCGCCTGGAATAGACGCGGGCGGCCTGGTGATCATCGTCGATCTGATGCAAGCAGATTCGGTCAGGTTTGTGCTGAAAGAACTACCGATTCCGGCACCTGGCTCTCTGGCGCTGCTGGGACTTGCCTTGCTTGGTTCTCGGCGACGCCGCCGGGCCTGATCGACGACACAAAACACGATACTCCAAGCGACTCGTTATCGATTCACGGGTCGCTGCTTTATGGGCTACGAACCGGCTCGGCTGGGATCTTTACCGAACAAGCGGTCGCGGACCTCAACGTATCTGGAGACGGTGTCAGCAACGACTTGCGGCGGGAGATCCGGTCCCGGTGTCGTCTTGTCCCATTGCCCGGCCTCCACGACACTCAGCAGATAATTACGAACGAATTGCTTGTCGAAGTTGTCCTGCTCTCGGCCCGGCTGGTACCGTTCCGCCGGCCAATAGCGCGAGCTGTCCGGGGTGAGCACCTCGTCGATCAGGATCAGCTCATCGCTTGTGTGGTTGTGCTCGTCAACGGCGTAGCCGAACTCGAATTTGGTATCTGCGAGAATAACGCGGCGCGACAGAGCATACTCGGCCGCGGCACCATAGATGCGCAGCGCGACGTTCTGCAGCCGATCGACGACCGCACGTCCAGCGACGGCGCACGCACGTTCATAGTCGATCGCCTCATCATGTCCCGAGCTGGCCTTGGTCGTGGGAGTAAAGATCGGCTCCGGGAGCTTGTCTCCACATCGCAGGCCGCCTGGCAGCCGCACACCGCAGATACTTTCGTGCTCCTGATATTCGATCCAGCCGGAACCGGCGAGATACCCTCGAATCACGAACTCGATAGGGATGACCTCCGCGGCCCGGCAGATCATCACCCGCCCCTCAAGAGACGACCGGTGCTTGCCGCCAATCCCTGGCAGATCGATCGGATCGGTCGAGAGGAGATGATCAGCGATGAGGTTTAGCGCGCGAATGAAGGAAAACCACCTCACGCTAATCTCGGTCAGCAGTCGCCCTTTGCCCGGAATCGGAGTCGGCAGCACCACGTCGAATGCGCTGATGCGATCGGTGGCCACGATCAGCAGCCGCGGCGCCGTGCCGGCCTCCGCAGGCAATGAATAGATATCGCGGACCTTCCCTTCCCTGCGGTTGGGCAGCGGCAGTTCGGTTCGAGTCAGCGTCCCGCTCGGATTGGCCGAGATCGCATTCGGCACGGAGGTCATGGTGGCACTGTAGTCGCAAGCTGGCGCGTTGACGAGCAGCCTCGCCGACGACCGCCTGCTCCGGGTCGAATCCACCGCCGGAAATCAACCATGACGACGCGGTACAAGTATAGTGTTACCCCTGTGTTGCGCCGGCTGATCATCTCCACGAGCCCCGCCTGCCCATGCTTCAATTCGCAGTGTATGACGACCACGGGCCGGCTGAGCATTGGCCTCTGACAGGCGCGTATCTGATCGGGCCGGAGGGTCTCACCACACCGGGCAAGATTTCGCTTCGCTCCGGTCACATCGTCTGTAAAACGCGATCGACACATACTGTGGCACTGTGCGTGCAGCATGACGCAGGACCCATGGGAAGGCTCATGTTGCAGACATGCCTTCTGATGAACCGTCAACGCCCGTACCAGCTTTCGATTGAACTGGCCCGTCATCGCATCAAGATGTTCATCGCCAAGAGCGAAGAGTGGCAAATGTTTGGTCTGGACGCTGACCATCCCGCGATGAGACTCTTTGAGAAAGCGCGTGGACTGTTTTCTTCGGCGCTGAACATGGAGAACCCGATCGAGGCGGGTCGTACCGCCCAGCGGTCCTTGCGTGCAGCCATCAAAGCCACGGAACAGCTGGCTGTGACCCACAGCGACATCCTGCTGCATCGGCGGTTCGGCAGCCGCCCCGCGTCGTCCACGAGCCTCGGCGTGCGCGTCGGCCTCGAAAGGGATTCTCAGCCACTCCGCGAGATCGTCGAGGAAGACTTTGACCTTCTTGTGGTGCCCCTGAACTGGAGCGAGCTTGAGGTCGAGGAGGGACGGTACAACTGGGATCCGATTGATCGCTGGCTTGATTGGGCTCGCGCCCAAGGCAAACCCTGTGTCCTCGGACCGCTTTTGGATTTCTCCAAGGGCGCGCTTCCGAAGTGGATGTACGTCTGGCAGCACGACTACAACACCTGCCGAGACCTGATCTATGAGCATGTCGAGAAGGTCGTCGATCGATACCGCTGGGCTGTGAGCACCTGGATCGTTGCCTCCGGGTTGAATATCAACGACAATTTTGAACTCACGCTGGATCAGATGCTTGACCTGACGCGGATGGCCAATCTCATCGCTCGCCAAGCCCGCAAGGGTGCACGGACAATGATTGAGCTGATCCAACCGTTTGGAGAACACTGCGCATCCAACCGCAATGCACTGCCGCCGCTGACGTTTATCGATCGCGCTATTCAGGAAGGTATTCGGACCGATTGTGTCGGCGTGCAACTTCTCTTTGGACAAAGTCGCGCGGGTCGGGCCAGCCGCGATCTCATGCAGATCAGCGACCTTCTCGACCGCTTCGGAGTATTGGAGATGCCGTTGGTGGTCTCGGCGATGGGGGTGCCGAGCGAGAAGATCGACGAGGAAGGTGGATGGTGGCACGAGCCGTGGTCGCCTCGAGTGCAGTCTCGATGGATGTCCAAGGTGTTCGCCATTGCCATGTCCAAGCCGTTCGTCGAGTTGGTCGTCTGGACCGACTTGTACGATCATCCGCGTGCCGAGTTGCCCAAGGGCGGATTGGTCAGCGACACCGGCCGAGCCAAGCCCGTATTGCAGCAGCTCGTCACCACCCGCAAGAAGCTGCGTAAGCCCCTGGGTCCGTACAACCCCAAGAAACTCGCAGATCGGCCGGCTCGAGATGTCTGATGGGCCTCAACATGCTCGCGGGACCTGGCTGGTCATCGGACTGCTCAGCCTTGCGGTGGGCTCGGCGGCATGGCTGGGCCTCAATAGACCGGTCTTGAACACCGCTGTAATGAAACTGTAACCGACGACCAAAACAA
>JAPUKX010000347.1 GCA_027295435.1 Planctomycetota bacterium
TCATCAACGTCACCGTCACCGACGGCCGGTTCACGGTGCAGCTGGACTTCGGAGCCGCTGCCTTCAACGGCAACGCCCGCTGGTTGGAGATCGCCGTGCGCTGCCCGGCCGGAGCGGGAATATTCACAACGCTTGTTCCCCGCCAGCCGCTCACGCCGGCACCCTACGCGGTTCGATCCCTCGCGCCATGGGCTGTTTCGCCAACGAATAAGAGCGACATCTTCTACGAAACTGGCAACGTCGGCATCGGGACTGCTTCGCCTCAGGCTCGGTTCCACCTCGATGCAGGCGCCGTTTTCGGTAAGACTCCCTTCCAGGTCGTTGGCGAAGACTCAAATACCGGTCTTATCGCGCGCTTCCGCCGCTCGAACCCGTTAGAGCCCTCGATAACCATTCTGACCGTCGGGAACACCGATGCCATCCTCGCCTCCGAGAAGAGCTGGCGCTTCGACACCGATGCCGTCGGCAACAGTGTCGGCACTCCGCGCATGACAATCCTGCATGGCAGTGGCAACGTCGGCATCGGCACGACCGCGCCGACCGAGAAACTCGACGTGGCAGGCTCGGTCAGGATCACCGACGGCACTGAAGGTGTAGGCAAGGTGTTGACGTCCGACGCAAGCGGCGTGGGAACGTGGCAAACGCAGGCCGGCGGCGGCGGTTTCAGCAACATGCAGGTCTTCTCAAGCCCCGGGGCGTCCGACTTCACCGTGCCTGGGGGCGTCACCAAGCTCATGATCCAAGTGCGCGGCGGGGGGGGCGGCGGCGGCAAGGGCAACGCCGGCGGCGGGGCTGTCGGCCAAGGCGGGAGCGGCAGTGGATACGGCATGGGAATCTTCAGCGTCACCCCCGGCTCCATTCAAGCCGTCACCGTTGGTGCCGGCGGCCTGGGATCCGCGGGCGGCACCTGCACGGTCGGTGCGCCCGGGGGCACGACCAGCTTCGGCATCATCATCTCGGCCACCGGCGGGGGAGGTGGAGGCGGGTGCGGCTCATCCAGCACTCCGGGTTCCAGTACAGCGCCATTGAACATGACCGGAGAAAAGGGACGTCAGTACTTCAGCTCGCCATCCACGCCCGAGAATCCGGGCGGCGCCTGCGGCGACGGCAGCACCATCGGCCGCGGCGGCAACGGCAACGAGTTCTTCGGGCGGGACGGTAAAGACGGAAACGTCGTGGTCTTCTGGTGATACCTTGTATTGAGCCCACAGAACGAAAGCCGACCAAAGAATGATGGCACGAGCAATGGGGTTACTGACGCTGATGAGTGTGGGACTTGCATGCGAGGGTGAGCCATTCACCATCGACTGGTTCACCCTCGATGGCGGCGGCGAGAATGAGAAAACGGGCGATCTTGCGCGTGGCGGGCTCCTCGGTAGGATCACACCACACACGACACGGCCCGGCGCGGCTTATCCCATATGGGACATGCATGTTCGGACCGCGAAAAACCACGCGTACGTTCCGGAGGTGCGCGGCGTGCTATACGGCACCCATTACAGTGAAGCGCATCGCCAGAATCTCGTCGAAACCGGAATCCTCAACCCCGACTTCACATCCAACGAAGCAACGGCGGCCATGATGGGCTGGACGCTGCGGGACCCTGAGCCTGAGGACCTGATGGCGGAGACGGCCCTCGCCATGGCCCAGCCCGCAGAAGAATCGGAAGTGAATGGAGCAAGCAAATGAAGCGCTCACGATTGATTGCGTGTCTCGTTGTGATCGCCTGGGCTGCCGCTGCCGTGGCGCTAGTGCCGCGCGGGCCGAGCTTTGATCTGAGTTGGCACTCGGTCGATGGCGGAGGAGGTACGTCCACCGGCGGCGGGTTCAAACTGGACGGCACCATCGGCCAACCCGATGCCGGCCAGATGACCGGCGGCGGCTTCGAGCTACGCGGCGGTTTCTGGATCGCTTCCTCCCTGCCGCCTAACACCGCCGATCTCTCCGGTCCGCTCGGCCCCGGCTTCCCCGACGGATGCGTTGACGCGTTCGACCTGGGGACGCTGCTGGGTGCGTGGTGCTCCTCTGCGAGCGACCCAGACCCTCCCGACGACATAGACCCGCCCTGCGAAGGCTGCACCTCCCCGAACTTCGCCCTTGCGGACATCTCCGGTGCGGCCAATGTTCCGGATGGGTGCGTCGATGCGTTTGACCTGGCGAAGCTGCTGGCCAACTGGTGCTCCGTCGCCGGCGGCAATCCATGCGGCACCTGCCAGTAGAACGAGAATCAAGAGTCAAGAGTCAAAAGTGACCAACCATGAGCCATGAGTGATAAGTGATGAGTGATGAGTCAAAGCCCAGGGAAAGCTTTCCCTGGGCTTTCTTGTGTGCGTTCATCGCGAGTGCATCGGGCGTGTGGGGATCGTTCGCGGCGGCATGCCGCGGGTCGCTAGTTCCGCTACACTGATGCTGATTCATATGCCTACGTCCGCTCGGCCACATACCGACATCCGCACGTTGCCGCCGGCCGGCTACGTCGAGGGTGTGTACAGCATCGTCAACCCGCAGGTGGGTACCACCCGCGCGGGCAAGCCGTACCTCAAGTGCCTGTTGCGGGACGCCACCGGCGAGGTTGTGGGCCGGCAGTGGAGCTTCGATGAGAAGACGATCGGCGAGCTGAGCTCCGCCGGCTTCGTCTGGGCGGCCGGGCACACGCAGCTGTACAACGGCCAAGTCCAGTTCATCATCGAGCAGGTCAAACCGGTCGAGGTCGGCGAGGATGAGTTGGCGGCGCTGCTGCCTACGACACGGCGCAACATCGACGAGATGTTCCAGGAAGTCCGCGGAATCCTCGACACCCTCAAACACCCGGCGATGAAATCGCTGGCGGATGGGTATATGGCGGATGAGGAGCTGATGGCCGGCTTCCGCAGAGCTCCCGCCGCGATCAGCCTGCATCATGCTTTCATCGGTGGGCTGCTTGAGCACACGCTGCAACTGCTCAAGCTCGCCGACGTCATGCTGCCGCTGTATCCGGCGCTCAACCGCGACATCGTGCTGATGGGATTGTTCCTGCACGACCTGGGCAAGACCGCTGAGCTGAAGTGGGAGAAGGGCTTCGATTACACCGCCGACGGCAACCTGATCGGCCACGTTGTGCGGGGGGCGATCTGGTTGCAAGTCAAGGCCGCGATCGCCGCCAAGCAGTCCGGCCATCGGCTGCCGTCCGATGCGCTGCGTGTCTTGCAGCACATCATCCTCAGCCATCACGGCGAGCCGGAGTACGGAGCCGCGAAGCTGCCCAGTACGCCTGAGGCGATCTTCATCGCGATCCTGGATAACCTCGATGCGAAGACGCACATGGCCCTGGTCAACGCGCGCCCGGACCAGGGGCCCGCAGTGGGGTCACGAGGCGATTTCACCGACAAGCTCTGGGCGCTGGGCACGCGTCTCTATCGCCCCGATCCGCTGGCGGGAGGAGAGTGAGGAGAATAGCCGGGGTCCGGGCTGGCCAGGGAAACCGGCCACTGAAGTGGCCAGTCCCCCCGATTGCGCTATGAGGCTGGGCCGGCGTTGGCTGGGGGTTGCGGCGGTTAATCCTGGGCAAAGTGTTGCAGCACGGCCTTCTGCATGGCGTCGGCGGCGGCGATCTCGTCGCAGATGACATGATCAGCGCCGTGCGCGGCGGCGGCGGAGGCCCGCCCGGCCGTGCGAGTCCGGGCGGTGATGATGAGGTTCGGTGCAAGGCGGCGAGCCACCGCGCACGTGCGAAGCACCGCCTCCTCATCCGGGATGGTGATGACCAACGCATCGGCGTGTTCGAGGCCGGCGGACCGCAGC
>JAPUKX010000348.1 GCA_027295435.1 Planctomycetota bacterium
CACCGAGGTCTACCTCACCGGTGAGCTGGTCTACACGCAGGTCCAGACTGGCCCGGCCGCGATCGTCCCCCAGCTCCCGCACGGCCTGCGCGTGTTCCTCGATCAAGCCCAAGGCGGCGCTGCGGGGGGTCAAACAGCCCATTGCGTGATTTGGGACCTTCACTTCGCCATTGCGACAGACATCCAGATCTCGGACGGCCCGACGGTGAACGGCGATGTGCTGCGGCTGGTCTACCCGACCATTCCGAACATCGTGGGCTTTTTCGATGGGATCTACATCACCGCGGCGGACTCCGGCCAGCTCACGCTCACGATCGGCGGTGAGCGGCTCTTGCAATACTCCAACCCGCACTCAGCCCTCGGTCAGGCCCAGATGGCGGGGGCAACTCCGCCAGATGACCAACAGCCGCTGCAACTGATCGTCTCCAACATCGGCTCCTCCGGCGAAGACGGCGTGTCCATCGACCTGACCGAGTTCGCCCCGCCGAACCCCATTATTCCCAGCGCCGCCGTCCATCTGCTCATCCCCGATGTGTCCGCCGCCGGCGCGTACGTGGAGGCGGCCGCATCCGTCATGGGCGTTGAACCCCAGCCGTTTCTCATCGGCTCTTCGTGGGCGAGCAACGTGCCCAATTTCGGCATCCACGTCGAGGTTGCCGCGGACTTCACGCCGTTCGGGGCCGAGACCTACACCGTTCAGTTGATCAACAACGGCCGGCTGTTCGCCGAGGAGATGGGGGTCAGCGCCCCGGTCATCATCAACGAGGCGAATCTCAACGTCTCGATCATCGGCCACATCGCCGCCCACGCGCACGGCCGGTTCGACTGGGGTCTGACCTCCAAGCAGTTGGTCACAATCCCCGGCGGCCCGACGGTGCCGGCCGATGAGATCAGGCTGATCGCGGAAGTGCCCGGCGGTGTCGCTCGCGGGCCGGAGCCCGACCTTGTGCAGATTGACCTCACCGCCGCGGGCATCGGGTCGTTCACCATCACCGATGAGACCGTCGGGGAGATCTCATTCAGCACCGGCGACATCTCCGGTCCGGACGGCTGCGGCTTCCCCGACGGATGCGTTGATGCGCTCGACCTGGGGACGCTGCTGGGTGCGTGGTGCTCCTCTGCGGGCGACCCAGACCCGCCCAAGGACGTAGACCCGCCGTGCGAGGGCTGCACCTCCCCGAACTTCGCCCTGGCGGACATCTCAGGACCGGTGGACGGCGTGTCTGATGGGTGTGTGGACGCGTTCGACCTGGGCAAGCTGCTGGCCAACTGGTGTTCGGTCGCCGGTGGCAACCCCTGCGGCACCTGCGGCCCGTAAGCGACGCCCTTCCCGGCGTACTTCGACGGCTCCGGCACGGTCGGCATCCTCGACCTGCTCACGCTGCTGGCCAGGTCACCAACGCCCCTGACGGCAGCTATCGTTCTGTTGTGAGACGCCGCCGGCTCGCCCTCGTGATCTTTCTGGTGCTCGGGGGCTCCTCGGTAGGATCAAACCACACAGGACACGGTCCGGCGCGACTTATCTCATGGGACATGCATGATCAGACCGCGAAAAACCACGCCGTTGACGGTCTACGTTCCGCTCAGGCGGGAAGCGGGATGATCAGCTTGAAGCACGATCCGTCGGACCCCGTGGATTCGAGCGACAACTCGCCGCCGAAGTCCCTGGCGAGTCCGCGCGACAGGGCAAGGCCCAGGCCGAGTCCGGGGACCGGATCGGTCTCATCGCGATCGCCGCGCTCGAAGGGAACGAAGATCGACCTCGCATAGGCAACCGGCACACCGGCACCGTTGTCGCGCACGCGAAATGCGATGCGATCGTCGGTCAACCGGGCGCTCAGATGTATCTTTCCATCGCCGTCGCCGCCGGCATACTTGCAGGCGTTGTCGACGAGGTTGAAAAGAATCTGGCTGACCGCATCAGCGTCGATGTGCAGTGGCGTGTCATCGGGGGCTTCAATGTCGATGTCGAAACTCATATCACACGCGTCGACACGCTGTCGAAGTTGCGGCTCCACATGCGCAACGAGGTCGGCAAGTGTCATCGCCCGGTGCTGCCGCGGCGCCCGGCCCTCTTCCAGCCGCGCGTAGGCGAGGACGTTTTCGACAAGATTCGACAGGCGACCGGACTCATCCTTCAGGGTCTCGAGATACGTCTGACGTTGACTTTCGTCGGAGACCATGCCATCCGCGAGCATCTCCGAGTACATGCGGAACGTGGTCAGCGGCGTGCGAAGTTCGTGTGTCACCGACGAGGCAAACCGGCTGCGCTTCTCGCCGAACGCGATTGACGATCGCAGCGACACGGCGCCGGCGATGATGGCAAGACCGATGGCCAGCCAGGTGATCATCAAGGTTACCCGGGCCGGTGACGTCATCGAAGCCGGCACCACTGGCGGGCGCTGGGCCGCCAGTTCGGCGGGAATACGCACGAGGCGATTCTCGGTCGCCGTTGCCGTTGTTTCATCGATCGGAATCGGAACCAGGTCGGCTTGCGGAAACAGATCACGGATCTCTTCCAGAAGCGCTTCACAAAGTCGCGGCCAGTCGGCGACGATTCCCTGATAGATCGGGATGTCGTCGACCGTAACCTGCCGCACCAGCGTCAGGCGATTGTCGCCGTCCGGTCCGATCGTGCCGAGCCACACGGGCACCATTCGTCCGGTGTCGACGGTTGCCTTGGTCAGTTGACTTGTGTCGATGTCAATCTGCTGGTTGCCCTGGTAGATTCTGGGCGCTTCCGCCTGTTGAGCGATGTTGCGGCTCTGGGCGCGTTTCGTCCATTCCTTCTTCGACTGCAACGTCTGTGATTCGACATCGTTTGCCGGTGCCCCGGGCAAAATCGAGATGAATACATCCTCAAGTGACGCGGCGCTGACGAGCTCGTTGCTGATTGCGGCGACGCAGGAATCCTGGAAGGAGACCGTGCTCAATTCCATCAGCCGGCGAATCTCGTCGAGCATCTCGCTCTTGACGGCGATGGTCTCGGCGATCCCGTATTCCGACTCGGCAAGATCTCGAAAGTTGCCTTCGGGCACTTGCGGCGAGGTCAGCACGTCATCGGCGGTCAACTGAAAGTGAAGCGGGAAGAACTCGCTGTCATGGTTGAGCAACGGAGAGGGTATGTACACATTGCCGGGCCTGATCTCGTTCAGGATGCTCGTGTACGCCGGTTGCTGCGCGTAGTAGGATTGGTACTCGACCCAGGGTCGATCCGATTCGTGATCAATCCGCCTGCCCAGCCAGTCCTCCATCCGCCACATTGCGAGGCGAAGCCGGCTCTGGTAGTCGGCTTCGACCCGCGCGGCGAGCCCTTCGTGTTCGAGATCAATCACGACCGTGGTGATCCAACTCAGCGCAAGGATGGCCGCGGCGGCGCCGCCACCGAACACGAGCCACCATGATCGTTGCGAGGTTCTCATTTCGATGCGGTCTCGACCTGATCGGCCAGCATGTAGCCCTTGGCGCGCACTGTGACGATAATCGACTGCGTGTCGGAACCGCTGATTCCGTTGGTCAGCTTCTCACGCAATCGGGCGATGTGCATGTCGACGGTGCGGGTATGGATGCCGTGCGGATTCAATCCCCACACGCGATGAAGCAGTTCGTCACGATCGACTGCGCGATCGCGGTTGGAGGCGAGATACCGAAGGATGCCCGCCTCGCGCTCGGACAGTTGATGAATCTCTCCATCTTCAAACGCCACCTCGCGTCGTTCGAGGTGAATCGTCATGCCGTGTGCCCGCAATGTCTGCACGTCGCCGGGCCGTTCAGGTGATCGCCGTAGCACTGCCTCGACCCGGGCGAGCAGTTCCTTCGCGCTGAAGGGCTTCACCACGTAATCATCGGCGCCGTCGGTGAGCGCCTTGACGCGATCGCCTTCGGCGCCCCGGGCAGTGACCATAATCACCGGCAACGTCGGTTGCGCCTTACGAATCTCGTTGAGCACCCGGAATCCGTCCATGCCCGGCAGCATGACGTCGAGCAGCACCAAATCGATGGGCGATTCGATCGCCAGCGACGCTGCGGACGGTCCATCGGCGGCTTCGAGCGCCGCATAGCCGGCAAACGTCAGGGCATCAACCAGGCCCCGCCGGATGGCGGTGTCATCTTCGACAACGAGAATAGTGGCTCGCGACACGGGAGGCTCCGTTTCGATCTGCTCTCCAATCCTAGGAACAAACGTCCGCCGCGGGTGTGCGGCGGACGATTTTCGGTTCCGTCGTTCCGGCGGCGTTGGGCCTCCGTATGCCCGGCGGCGATCAGCCTGAGGCCGACTCTTTCGTCCCCGACTCGGTCTTTTCGCCTTGGTTATCATCGGCGCTCGCCGTCTTTTCCTTGAACGTGAAGCCTTTCGCCGCCGCCTGCTCGCGCACCGCCTTGCGGATCACGTTGTCGAACGACTTCGAATCATCAAGGTTCTGTCTCTTCATTTCTTCCCTGAGGAAGGCTAGACGCTTCTCGTTCAGTTCATTGATCTGCTTCTGAATGCCTGCCCGCTTCTGGCTCATGTCGTTGACATACGCCGTTCGCTCTTTCACTGTCATCTCCTGCATGTTCTCGGGAAGGTCTTCTTTCTCGACATCTTCGATCTTGAGATTCTTCAGATTGAATGCATCGACCAGGTCCCACGAGCACACATAGATGGCGGAACCCTTGGTCTGGGCGCGGGAGGCGGCGGCGGCGGAGTTCAGGCTAGCCGCGTTCGCGTCCTGCGCCGTCTGGTTCGCCCAAGCCCGCTGACCATTCGTACCGATCGGGATGTACGTCGCGTTGGTCGCGGTCGACAGATCGGCAAGTTGATCATCAAAGGGAGTGGCGATGACGACCGTGCCGTTGTCATGATCGATTGCCGCGTATTGTCCATCAGCGAGCCTCGCCACCTCACGCCAGCCGAGTTCTACTGTCGGATCGTCGCTGTTGTAGTGGCAGTAGATCGAATTGATCATGATGCCCTGCGAAATCGTCTGCTTGCACACATCGCGAAAGGGCATCTCCTGGTCCTGGTCGGCCGATTCGTTCCCCGCCACGACGATCAGTTTCAGTGCATCCGCCGACGGATGCCAGGCGAGCTTGGTGAGCGAGTTGTGGATCACCCGGGCGACGAGCTCGGTCCCGCCGTTTGTCGTCAGCGCGAACAGCTTCTGCGAGATCAGATCGAGGTCTTCGGTCAGACCGCTCTCAATGTTCACCCAACCGTTTTCGGGATTGTGCCCGTCGTTGCCGTAGGTCAGCAGCGCCACGCGGAGCTCCGGCGTCGGCTCGGCGAGGGCCAAGTCATTGACGATCCCCCACAGCTTTTGCTTGGCCGATTCGATCAGACCCTGCATCGATCCGCTCGTGTCGAGGCAGATGACGAGATCGACGTGGCGTTTCTGTG
>JAPUKX010000349.1 GCA_027295435.1 Planctomycetota bacterium
AGCGGATGAACGCCCCGACGGTGATCGCCAAGGGGGCGGACTACCTGGCCCTGCGCATTCGCCAGATCGCGCTTCTTCGGGGCATCCCGGTCGTACAGCGCCCCCCTCTGGCCAGAGCGCTCTATCGCCAGATGGAGGTGGGACAGGAGGTCCCTCCTGACTTTTACAAGGCGGTGGCCGAGATCCTGGCCTTTGTCTATCAACTCAACAACAGGATGGCGGGATGAGGAAGCGACAGAGCCATCTTGCGTGTTCCAGCGCGTTGAGAACCCTTAGCCTCGCCCGGAAGGGCGAGGGCGAAGGGCCCGCGATCCTCGTAGCGGGCAAGCTATTCCCGCGGGTTTCCACCCGCGGCTATCACGGAGGCGGTGCCTGATGGCGAAGCCTCTACCGATTGCGGGCATGCCGGTCGTGTTCTATTGGGTGGCGAAGTTCAAGCACCTGCTGGTGCCGTTATCGTTCCTGGGGTTGGTGATTGTCTTGTTGGTGCCGATGCCGCCGGCGATGATGGACGTGCTCATCTTGGCCAACATCTCGCTCGCGGTCGTCATAATGCTGACGACGATCTACATGCTTCGCCCGCTGGACTTCAGTGTCTTCCCGTCATTGCTGCTGGCCACCACGTTGTTTCGGCTGGTTCTCAACATTGCGTCCACGCGTCTGATCCTGACCGCCGATGCGGACAGTCCCGAGCAGGCGACCGCCGTGGCCGGCCATGTGATCGAGGCGTTCGGGCATTTCGTGGCTGGTGATTCGGTCATCGTCGGAGCGATCATCTTCATCATCCTGGTGGTGGTGCAATTCGTGGTGATCACCAAAGGGGCGACGAGAATGTCGGAGGTGGCGGCTCGGTTCACCCTGGACGCGATGCCCGGCAAGCAGATGGCCATCGACGCGGACCTGTCGGCCGGGTTGATCGACGAGGCCGAGGCCAGACAGCGCCGCGACGAGATCATGCGCGAAGCCGATTTTTACGGGGCCATGGATGGCGCGAGCAAGTTTGTGCGCGGCGACGCCATCGCCGCCATCATCATTACCCTGGTCAACATTGCTGGCGGGTTTGCCATCGGGGCGCTTGAGAAGGGCTGGACCATGGCCGAATCGCTCAGCGTCTTCACCCGGCTGACGATCGGCGACGGCTTGGTCTCGCAGATCCCCGCGTTCATCATCGCGATCGCGGCGGGGTTGATCGTGGCCCGAACCAGCGACAAGGCGACGATCGGCGATGAGATCCCGAGTCAATTGACCTCCCAACCGATGGCGCTGTATCTGATCGCAGGGTTTCTCGGGGTGCTGGCGTTCACACCGCTGCCTTCGATGCCGCTTCTCGGTGCAGGGCTGCTGATCGGCACTTTGGCATGGTCGATGGGATACATCGACCGAAAGGGCACAGTGCTGCGCGAGGCCGAGGCACGTGCGGAAGCCGCCAAGACCTCCCCCCAGCAGCCGCCGGTTGAAGAGCTGCTGCACGTGGACACCCTGGAGATCGAGATCGGCTACGGCCTGGTCCCGTTGGTGGACAAGGCACGCGGCGGGGACCTGCTGGATCGAATCGCGATGGTTCGGCGTCAACTGGCCGCGGAGATCGGCCTGGTGGTCCCTCCGGTGCGAATTCGCGACAACGTGCAGCTTGAGGCCAACGACTATCACATCAAACTCCGCGGGGCAGTGATCGGCGAGGGCACGGTCTATCCCAACCTGCTCATGGCCATGGACTCCGGTCTGGCCACGGGTAAGGTGGAAGGGATTTCGGGCAAAGAGCCTGCGTTCGGCCTGGATGCGATCTGGATCGAGCCGGCGCTGAAGCCGCGGGCCGAGACCATGAACTACACCGTCGTCGATGCCGCCAGTGTTCTCACCACACACCTCACCGAGCTGCTCAAACGGCACGCCGATGAGATCCTCAGCCGCGAAGAGGTCAACCACCTCATCGAACAGTTGAAGTCCAAGTCGCCCAAGCTCGTGGAGGAGATCATTCCAGGGGTCGTCAAGCCCGGCGAGCTGCAAAAAGTGCTTCAGAATCTGCTGCGGGAGCGCATCGCCATCCGGGACCTCGAAGCGATCGTCGAGACGATGGGCGATTGGGCCCCGCACACCAAAGACCTTGATGTCTTGACTGAATACGTACGCAATACCTTGCGTCGGACCATCTCGAACCAGCATGTGGAAACCAACGAGCAGGGCCAAGCTCGGTTGTATTGCGTGACGATGGACCCCTCGATCGAGGATGTGATCAACGGCTACGTTGATCGGGGTCCAAGCGGTACAACGATGTCGATGCCGCCGGAAGTTTCCAACCGCATTGCGGGTGCTGTCCGCAGGACTGCTGAACCCCTACTGGCTGCGGGGCATCAACTTACGGTTCTCACCTCTCCCACTGTTCGTGCACAGCTCAAGCAGATCCTTTGCGGGCATCTTCCCAATGTTTCGGTTTTGTCGTACAACGAAGTGGTGAAAGACCTCGACGTAGAGTCGATGGGTTTGGTACAATTCGAGGAGCCCGTCGGCGTAGGAGCTGCATAGGACGCAGCGAGTAGGCGCCGGCGCCTGACGATATCGCGTTAGGCCAATGCCATGGAGGGCAATCAATGGGCGTCAAGACGTATCAGGCGTACACAATGGCCGAAGCGCTGGCTGCGGCCAAGCGCGACCTCGGCGCGGATGCGGTGATTCTCGAGACCCGCACCTTCAAGCGTGGCGGGCTTCTGGGAATCGGTCGTAAGACCATCTTCGAGCTTACCGCCACCACCGCTGATCGTGCAGAGTTGTCGCATGCACGAAGGTCGGGTCGATTGCCTCGGCCTGTGAGCAAGGCGGCAAGCGAGGCCTATGGGCGCAGCATCGGGCGGGCGTCCGCGTCTTCGACCCTTGCGAAGGTATCCGCCGAGAAATCGCGTGAATCCCAAGGCATCCGCGCCCGGCGCCTTGCACAGACCATGGTCGAAACTCACAAGCATCTTCAACAGAGTTCCGACGTCGCGCGTTTCAGGTCATCGGACGAGAAGGCGTCGCCATCGGAGTCGCCGATCGCTGAGGTTGCCGGCCGTCGTCCGGAGAAGGCGAAGGAGTCACGTGAGCCCAGATCACGGCTTGAGCCGGCGGAAGCACCATCAAGTCCTCCCCGGGATCGCCACGTCTCAAAGTTGCCGCCGCCTCCTCGCCATGCGGACGAAGGCCTGCGGGCGCCGGTGGCCCGTCGGTTCATTCTCACGCCTGCCGACTCGGCGCCCAGCAACGTGGCAACGGTGGTCGCGCAACCCTTGCAGCAGCAGGAAATCGCTGCCCCAGCGCGAAGTACACGCCGGGAGCCCGTGGAATTGTTTGTAGAAGACGACCCATCTCGTGTTGAGCGAGCCGCAGGCCCCACCAGCGCCACGATGCAGCGGGAGCTGGATGCAATCAAGACCATGGTCGGTCAAGTCCTTCAGCGACAAACG
>JAPUKX010000035.1 GCA_027295435.1 Planctomycetota bacterium
ATTCCCAAGTTGCTCTGCGTGACTACACGCCGGGGCCCCTGCCTCAGATCACCTCACGTGGATTGAGCGAGCAACGCCTGGATCAGCTCGACGTGTCGATCGGTCGCCCCTTGGTGGGCCCGGATGACCGCCCGACCGTTGTCCGCCAATTGCCGGCACCGCTGCGGGTCGTTCAGAAGCGTGTTGAGGGCCACGGGCAGGCTGTGACGATCGGTTTGAATGATCCCGTCACCTGCGAGCAGAGCATCGACCGTGTCCTGGAAGTCGGCCACGGATGGACCGACGATCGTGGCTTTGCCGAGTGCGATTGGCTCGATCATGTCCGACCCGTGCAGATCGCCAAACGACCGACCGACGACCACCACGTCGGCCAAGGCGTAGGCTTGGCGCAATTCCCCGATGGTGTCCAGCAGGAACCGGCCGGTTGCGCTGCCGCATTCGCTTCGTGAGCGCCGTGCACAGTGGGGCATCGCTGCCGCGGCCTGGTCGAACCACTCCGGCTTGCGTGGGGCGCACAGCAACTGTCGGCCCTTTGGGACCGCCTCCACGAGAAGCTCGTGCTCACCGGGCGCCGTTGAGCCGGCCACGATCAGCGGCCGGGTTCGATCGATGCCCATCTGTGCGGCGAGAGCGTCCGCACCGTCAACGTGATCGGCAATCTCGGCGGTGTCCCACTTCATCGTGCCGGTGATCGAGAGTGCCTCGCCTGGAACTCCCATTCGGCGGAATCGTTGCGAATACGCTTGATTCTGAACAGCGGCGAACGCGAGCCGACGAAAGCTTGGTCGGATAAGAGGGCCGAGAAGACGGTAGCCGTTGGCGCTGCGCTGGGTCAGCCGGCCGTTGATCACGCATACCGGAATCCCTCGCTGTGCGCAAGCCATGGTGAAGTTCGGCCAAACCTCCAGCTCGACGAGGGCTACAACGTCGGGCTGAACGGCCTCGAGGAATCGGATAACCGCGAAGGAGAAGTCCAGCGGGTACCGAACCACCTGATGGTCCCGGCCGAACAGGTTGGAGGCCCTTGCCCAGCCGGTGTTGGTGGTCGCGGCGATCACAATCTGAGGCGGCACGTTGAGTTGTGCCAATCGCTCGACCAGTTTGCGGATCGCGTTCACCTCCCCCACCGACACGGCATGCAACAAGATGCGCTTTTGCCCAGTCGCAGGGGTCGGATGGGCGCACCCAAACCGCCCGGCCCAATCGGTCTTGATCTTTCCGGTGCGAATCATCCGCACAAGCCAAATGGGCGAGGTGATCATGGCGACGGCCAGGTAGATCGCGTCAATCAGCCAACGCATTGGCGAAGAGTGTATCCAGAGTTCACGGCTCCATCAGCCGCGTGTAGCAAGGGGTGAATCGCCCCGCCAATCAACGGACCGTCGCCCGGATCAGACCCTGGGCGGCGATGGCCTTCGCAGCCGACCCGACAGTGGGAACCGAGACCCGACGGGCTGCGGATGTGATCGAGAACAGGAATCCAACGCACTCCCTTGGCAGGTTGCGCGTCTACTGCAACAATAGGTCAAGGGCGTCGCCCATGAGATGACGACACGAATGGAACGGGGTAGCGAGCCGGCCAGCCACATGATGGAACTGCACGTCTGCAATCGGGATGGATCGCTCCTGCGGGCCTACGCCTTGGGGGACAGCGAGGAGGTGATCATCGGCCGAGATGACACGTGCGATATCCAGATCCGCGCCAAGAGTGTTTCAAGAGAGCATTGTGCGATCGAGCGTGAGGGCGATGACTTGATTCTTCGCGACCTCGGCTCGAAGGGGGGCACGTTTCTACACGGAAAACGTGTGGACAGGGTCCAGCTGACCGACGGCGTGGAGGTCGTCATCGGGCCCGCGATTCTCAAATTCTACGACAGTGAAATCTGATCCAGCCAGACTCGATATCCGCCGGCAGCATCCGACGAATCTCCACCACGTCGGGCGCGGGAGGCGAGTAACGCCCGCGAAAAAACCGTCCGGTTCGCGGCCGGGCGGTTCGAGGCGTTGAGAGGTGAAACGACTACTTCCCAACGGGACCACACGCGACGGTAGGTCAATACCGGCCACCTCCTCGCTGGGCCTTCTTGAGGTCCGCAAGCTGCTTGCGAAGCTCAGCGATTTGCCGTTGGAAATACTCCTTCTCCGGAAGACGGAATCGCGTGACGTTTGGCGCGCGGTCGATCCACTTGATGAGGTCCTGGTAGATGCTGATGAGCGCCCCGATCCGCTCTTGAGCACTGCCTGAGGTTTTCCAATAATCCATACGAGCCATCAGCCGAGGGATCTCGTCATTGGCCCGCTCGACCGTACGATACCACCGGTCGGCAATCTTGCGTCCGTAGTCGCTCTTCTCATGCCATCGCGGAAGGTCGAGCAGCTTCGCCAGGTCTTCCCCGGTGTCGGCGGTGCCGTCGGAGAACCCGCAGTGCAGCGCTTCGGAAGAGTTGAATGTCAGGTTGTGCTCTTCGTCGGACAGGATGAACTCGCCGGAGAGGTCGCCATAGAACGTAACTTCGCCGGTCTGCGGGTCCTTGTCATAGGAGCACAAGAACTTCTTGAGCTTCATGCATCGAGCGACATGTTCGCTGTGGCCGGCCATCTTGGCGACTTCAACCAGGAAATCGATCCCCTCCTGCGCCTCTTCCTCCGGCACGTGCTGCAGACCGCGGATCGTCGTGACCGAGCCTGCCGTCCCCTCGGTCATCATGTAGATCTCATCGCAGACCATCGCGGTTGCGCAGCCGGCGGAAATGGCCTTTTGAATCCACGCCACCACGCGGTGGCGCTTCTTGATGTCCACGATGGCCTCGATAATGAGCTCCTCTTCAAGGACGAGACCGCCGTTGGTGTCGATGAGCAGGATGATGATCTGCCCGGTCCCGTATTTGTCCGCCTCCTCGCCAATCATCTCGATCTCGTTGTAGCGGATCTCCGTCCCGACCTGGCCTTTCAGCGGCAGGACGAAAACGCCGGGCGTCCTATCGTCGGGCGTGGCCTTCTTCACGGCGCCTGCGGGGCGGTTCGGACGCGCTGGATCTGACTCGACCACACCAGCCTCCTGGGCCTGGATCGTACGAATGGACAGGATGTCGTTCTTGAAGACCGTCTTGCGTCGGGTTTCCCCGGCAATGTCACCCTCGATCGTGACGTGGTACGCAGCCGCGGCGACCATCCGGCCCTGGAACACGACCTCGATGCCCTGCTGGAGAATCTTGAGCTCGACGTAATCTGAAATCTCGCCTCGCCAGCGGGACCCGTCGTTGAGTCGAATCTGTACTGCCTCGCCCCCAAGCGCCGCTGCAGCGATACAGCCAACGATCGTGCATACGAGGGCGTTTCGAATGAGGTTCTTCATGGTTATTACTCGTTACTTCGGTTCAGCGGTGCGAAGAATGCGGTTTGCAGGAGCCATGGTAGAGCTTGAGTTTCTGGTTCGGCTGCGGTGTCTACCGGCCCACGCCAGTGCCGCCACGACCCACTCCCCCCCCGCCGCGGCCGCCACGCTGTTGTTGGCGAAGCGACCGGATCTGCTCCCTTAGTTGCTCTACGATCGTGACCAGATCGAACCTCCGGAGGCCCAGCTCGGTTTGTAAGCGAATCTTCACGGCTTCGTAGCGATCGATCGCCCTGATGATCTTCTCGACATCGATCTTGGCCCGGCCGAGCCACTTCAGGGTCTCGTCACCGCTGGCCCAGCCCCTGTGTTGCTGGTAGTCGGCCCACCACGTCTTGCAGTTGTCGGAGTTACGGCGCCAACTCTTGACGTAGCGGTCGAAAATCTCCTCAGCCTCCCCCTCGATGACGCGATATTCGCGGTAGCCCAGTAGAAACGCCAGGTCGTCGAGCGTCTCGACCGTGCCATCACTGATGGCGAGGTCCTCAGCGTCCTTCGCCCGGAAGTCAACCGTGTTCTCATCGTCGTCGTCCACGAGGAACTCGCCGCGGTCATTGAGGGCCCAGACGACCTCCCGCCCCTTGAACGACGCGCTGAGGGTGAATTCGGGCAGCACCATGGCGTCGATCAATTCCAGGCTGTAGCCGCCGTACTCGGCGAATCCCTTCAGCCATGCCATGTACGCTTCACGAAACTTCGCGTACACCTCCTCGTCGGATACGTTGAAATTCTTGCGCACGTCCGCGATGCCGCCCAGCCGCGCGGCGGGCTTCATGTACAGCTCATCCCATGCCATCGCGATCACCGAGCTGATGCCTTGCGAATCGTGAACCCACATCACCTGGGGAATGTCTCGAAGCTCGTCACGGAACAGGTTCACAAGCTCTCGATACGAATCGAGAAACGTGCTTGAGTCGAACCCCCTTTCCTCCTCGCCCCACCTCGTGTACAGCCTGTCCTCAGTGTCCTGGCACTGCAATTCCAGAACAAGGTAGTCGGGATTGAGCCTCCTGATATCATCAACCATCTCTCGATAGACGTCCGGATGGATGTCGGTACCCATCTGGCCCTTCATGGGGACGAGGTACAGACCGGGGAGGTTCTGGGCATCACTTGAGGGTCGTGCCCGGCCGTAGCGGGGTTGCTCCGGCTCGTCGGAGGATTCGCGCGTTCGGATCGACTCCTTCGGCTTGGCTGCAGTCTCCACCTCAACGCCGCGCTCGATGTGGGCGATCTCGTCCAATCTGAACGTCCGGCGAGATTTCATGTGCAGTTTCAGATCGATGATCTCAAATACGATCTGGGTCTTGCTCTCGCTGAGGATACGGCCGTGCAGCTCCCGCCCGTCAACCATGTGCAGAATGTCCTCGGTTGACACATCATCGTCGTCGCGCGCCAAGCCGGTGGATGGAGCAAGAAGGGCGACAACCACGGCGGCAAAAGCGATTCTTAGCCAGGCAGCACGAGGGGATTTCATGGGGTAACCTCACATGTAAAGCTGGGTGTTCACTGAACGCAGAGTCCGATCGGCAACGTCTTGTCTCCCAACGTAGCGCGCGTGCGCATTTCGCCGATGCGGCATTCGGTTAGTACTGTATCCGACGCATCGCTCAGGGCAAAGTTTCGTCATCCACGTTCTTCGGCTCGGCGGCCCGGCCTGTGGGGGTCGTGAACGCAGCCGAATCGACTGCGGCCGGATTGCCCGTCGCTTAAGTGTCCGAGGAACCACCCTCTTCGGTCAGGGAGATAGTCTTCGCCAGCGCCAACGCCGCGGCCTTTTCTCGGACAGTCCCCTCAAGCTGGGCGTCGTACACCGCATCCAGCACCCGTTTGAAGAGAGGCCCGCGGGGCAGCCCCAAGGCGATCAGGTCGTGGCCGCCGATCAACGCAGGGGGGGCCAAATCCGATTCGGCCAGCACCGACACCTCTCGGCGGATTCTGGCAAAAGCCTGGGGGTCGGTCGCTTGGAGCAGTAGCAGAGCCTCGTCGAACTCGCCCCCGGCCGCCAGCCGCTTCTGTTTGGCGACGCTCAGCTGTGGCCAGGCGCCACGCAATGTCTCGTAGACATCCAGGCATCGGCTCATGGCCATTTGATCGGCGTTGGACAGCAGCAAGGCAGCTGACCACCGCCGGGCACGCGCTGTCACGTCGGCATCAGCATCCTCGTGGCGGTCGAGCAGCCACGCCGCAAGGGCCGTGGGGTAGGCAACGTCGGCGGGCAGCCGGCCAAGGCGGTTGAGCGCCGCGGCTTGGTGGGGCTCATGCAACACCGCCTGATCGAGCCCCAGGGCCTGAAGCTCCATCGCCGCCACCGCCCGGTTTCGGTCGCTGAGCATCTGCTTGAGCTCTTGGCCGATGCGCTCTGGACTGAGGCCCCGCAGGTCATCGGCATCTGCACGAATCGCCTCGCTCGTCGCGGCGTCGATGGCGAAACCAAACCGTGCGGAGAACCGCACTGCCCGCAGCATCCGCAGGCGATCTTCTCGCAGCCGAGCATGGGGATCGCCAATGGCTCTGATCAGCTTGGCCTTGAGATCCGCCTGGCCGCCGACGAAATCAATGAGCTCACCCGTGAGCGGGTTCTCAAACAGGCCGTTGATCGTGAAATCACGGCGCTGCGCGTCGTGCCGGGCGTCGGAATAAGCCACCGTGTCGGGGTGGCGGCCGTCGGAGTACACACCCTCGGTGCGGAAGGCGGCGACCTGAATCTGGTGGCCCATTGACGACACCAACATCACCCCGAACGATTCCCCGACATGCTGGGACTTGCGAAACAGCCTGCCCACCGCATCCGGCCTCGCATCTGTGGCGATGTCATAATCGGTCGGCTCCAGGCCCATCAGTCGGTCGCGGACACAGCCGCCGGCGAAGTACGCGATATTGCCGGCTTCAGTCAACGAACGCACGACCCTCATGGCCGCGGTTCGAAGATCAACGCGGCTGACGCCAGGCGGCTTGTCACTCTGTGATTGCATCTGGCAAGAGCCTAGACGGTGTGATGCTGGGCGGATTGCGCCGAGCTGGGCACGGCCGGCCCGGCGGCGGTCGCGGGTTCATAGATCAGCACCCACATGTCCTTTCTGTACTGATGATCCTCCGGCCCAACGAAGCCCGGAATTGAAAGATCAACGGCGTTGGGGCCAAGCGGGCTTCGAAGAACCGCGAAACCGCGATCACCCATGATCGTCCGGCACCGAGCGATCTGCTGGAGGATCCGGGGCCGCGACTGCTGATCCTCCATCATCTTGTACGGAGGATCGATGAAGATTAGATCCGTTGGCTGTGGTGCCCGTAGCAAGCACGTTTGAGCCAGCGCATCACCGAGCATCGCCTTTGCCCGCTCGCCGCAGCCCAGCCGTTGGATATTTCTCTGCAGGACACGGTAGGTCTTGGGATTGTTCTCCACCATCAACACCGCCGCGGCGCCGCGGCTGACCGCCTCCAGCCCAGCCGTTCCGATGCCTGCGAACAAGTCCAGCACCCGCGCGCCATCAAACCACTCGTGCAGCATGCCGAAGATCGATTCCTTGACCCGACCCAGCAATGGCCGGGTCGTCTCGTCATCGGGAACGGTGACCAACACTCGCGAGCGGAACTCGCCGGCAATGATCTTCACCATTGGTCCGCGGGCCTCCAGGGAAACGGCCACGGCCCCAACCGCAGCTGCCAATCCCCCATTGCTACCTCAAATGGTACACCGTGAACAGGACCCGGCGACCGCCCACCTCGAACTGACGTCCTTCCCACCATCATGCACTGCGCGGCGCCACCGATATACTTGCCCGCTCGGTGCGGAGTGATTCCGATGATGGACACGACCGGCGAGAATGACCCGGCGTTCTTTACCGTCATCGCCTGGCCGCAGGGCTTGAGCCGAGACGCGC
This sequence comes from Planctomycetota bacterium, assembly GCA_027295435.1. Taxonomy (GTDB): domain Bacteria; phylum Planctomycetota; class Phycisphaerae; order Phycisphaerales; family SM1A02; genus JADFFQ01. The sequence goes on from JAPUKX010000035.1 coordinate 7,279, forward strand.
TGGCTGACCTACTGGCTCCGACGCTGGGGATGGACCGGCCGACTGTGTACCTGCGGATCGGGCGTGACCCGCCCGCCATCCTCGGACGGGTCGATGGCGCCAAGGCGCAGACGGGCATCGATACGCTGCGGCAACGTGGAGGCGACGCCTTCGCGCCCACCCTCGCTGATATTGAGGCCCTTGGGCCAACGCTCAAGATCAAACAGATGCAGGCTGCTGAAGGACGGTTTGACATCGTGCAATGGCGCGGACCGTCCGGCCATATCCCGTTTTCCCAGATCCAGATCCTTGTGCGAGTCCAGTTGAGCGAAACGAAACGAGAACCACAAGCCCCCTTTGACGTTCGTATCGTCAGCCGCTTCCTTGGGAACCGGGCGTTGGCCGTCGGCTATGGTTACGGCGGCGCGTACGGTCTGGCGTTGGCTTTTCAATGGGAACATGCGACGGGGTCTGAGGGCCGAGCGCTCGCCACAATACAGACGTCGCACAAGCTGGACCTTCACACCACCGATGGCAAGGTCTACCAGATCGATGGCGACAAGTTCGGCTTCCAGATTCTTGGAGACACCCGCGGCTACAGCGACAACACCAACGTCGATCGGATGTGTGAGCTGATCGCACACGTTGTGCCGGATGTCATCATTGATCCCTACTTCGGGCTGTGGAAGCCTCCCCCGGGCCATCTCAAGCTGCGGCTGCCCCGGATGCGTGTCAACCACGACGATCCGGCCTTTGCGTTTTATTCCCGATGGGCGGCCCTGTTGTACCGCCATATCCTGGGCGATGCGGCTGGGTTGTGATCCCGCGGCGACGCAGATGCCGGACCCTACTTACACTGGTTGGGGCATGAGCAAGCTCACGACGCTCCCAGATGCTGCCGGGCGGTTCGGGCCCTTCGGCGGTCGATATGTGCCGGAGACGCTGATCGCGGCCTTGGATCAGCTTGCCGAGGCGTATGCGCAGGCGCGAGATGACCAGCGCTTCCAGGTCGAGCTTGAAGAGCTGCTCAGCCGATACGCCGGCCGGCCGACGCCGCTGACATTCGCCCAGCGCCTCACCGATTATGCAAGCGGGGCGAAGGTCTACCTGAAGCGAGAAGACCTCGCTCACACCGGAGCGCACAAGATCAACAATACGCTCGGCCAGGCGTTGCTGGCGATCCGTATGGGTAAGAAGCGGGTGATCGCGGAGACCGGTGCCGGCCAGCACGGCGTGGCCACCGCCACCGCAGCCGCCCACTTCGGCCTGCAATGCGAAGTCTACATGGGCGCCGAAGACGTTCGCCGCCAACGCCTCAACGTCTTTCGCATG
>JAPUKX010000350.1 GCA_027295435.1 Planctomycetota bacterium
CATGATGATGACCCGCTGCCCGAATGCCGCCGCACGAGCCACGGCAACGCCTTGCCGCTGACCACCGGAGAGCGTCTCCACAGCCTGGTTCATGTCCTGGATCGTAAGAAGGCCCAGCTCACTGAGCTGCTTGCGTGCCTCCTCGCGCATGCCCGTGCGGTCGAGCATCCGCAGATATGAACCCCGCCAGCCCGGTACACGGCGCTCGCGGCCGAGGAAGAGGTTGGCCGCGATGTCCAGCGCTGGGCAGAGAGCCAAGTTCTGGTACACAGTCTGGATCCCCGCGGCCTGCGCATCGTTGGGCTCGTGAAACCGAACCTTCTCGCCATTGAGTAGGATGTCGCCTCGGTCAGGGATAACGGCGCCGGAGAAACACTTGATGAGCGTTGACTTGCCCGCGCCATTATCGCCGATGACGCCGAGGACCTCGCTGGGATGCAGCTCGAGGTCAGCGTGGTCGAGAGCCACGACACGCCCATACTTCTTGACGAGAGACTTCGCCTGTAGGATCGGCTTCTGCGCCGTGTCCGTCACTTGCCCACCCTTCTGATCCACTGGTCCAGCGCCACGGCGACGATGACGAGCACGCCGATGGCGAAGCGCTGCCACAATGGCTCAAAGCCTGCTATGGTCAGCCCGTTGACGGCCGTGCCCACGATGATGGCGCCGAAGAGTGTGCCCAGCACCCCGCCGCGGCCACCGAACAGACTCGTGCCGCCGATGACGACTGCGGTGATCGATTCGAGGTTGGCCAGCTGCAGCGACTGTGGACTTGCCGCACCCACGCGACCGATGAGGAACCAGGCCCCGACAGCGTAGATGAGGCCGGCCACGGCGTAGACACTGAGGAGCACGCGGTCGATGCGGATACCGGAAAGTCGCGCGGATTCAGGGTCGTCGCCTGTCGCGTAGATGTGCCGACCCCAGGCGGTGTAGCCCAGGACGTAAATCATGATCCCGTACATGACCAGCATGCCGATCGAGCCGAGCGTCAAGCGAGTATCGAATATCTCAACGGCCACACCAGGCAGGAGTAGGATCGAGTCCATATCGGTGCCACGCACCGTCGCGCTTCCTGAGACGAAGAGGTTGAGTGCAAAAAATATGCTCAGTGTGCCCAATGTCACGATGAACGGTGGCATCTTGAAACGTGTGATGAGCAGACCGTTGACGAGGCCACAGCACGTTCCGAAAACGAAGCCCAGGGGGAGGGCCAGGTGGCCGGGGATGCCCAGCTTGACATTGAGGTTGGCCATAACGATCGATGCGAAAACGGCGATGGCCCCCACCGCGAGGTCGATGCCGGCGGTCAGGATGATGATCGTTTGGCCAATGGCGAGCGTGCCCACCACTGTGACCTGCGCGATGATCAGGGAAAGGTTGTAGGGCCGCAGGAAGCGATCAGGCGCCACCAAGCTGAACGTGACGACCATCACGACCAGCACGAGGAAAGTGCCCAACGCCGGATACTTATGGAGTGTGCGCTGGACGCGCTCGAGGAGCGTAGGCTCCCGCCGCTCTTCCTCGTCAATATCGCCGGTCACCGCAGCGGCTGTCGCCTCGAAGTCGGCTGCGTCCTGGTTCCGGCGACCGTCGCTGCTCATCCGCTCGCTCCCTCGCTCCCCGTTGTGCCTCCGATGGCCGCCGATCACAAGAAAAACGGGGTGGCCGCTCGACCACCCCGTTCGGTGTGGCTAGGCGTGTACTAGCCCCAGCAGTTCTCGAGCCCCCAGGTCGTATTCTGGGACTCGATGCCCTCGACCGGCTGGTCCGTGATGAGAACGACGCCAGTGTTGGTGAACTCGAGACCCTCGCTCGGAGCCGGGAGCTTGCCGGTGGCCGCGAAGTCGACGATCGCTTGCACGCCCTGCTCCGCCATGCGCAGCGGGAACTGCATCGACGTCGCGCCGATCACGCCATCCGCGACATTTTGGACGCCGGGGCAGCCGCCGTCGACCGAGACGATCAGGATGTCATCGGCACGGCCGGCCGCCTTGATGGCCTCGAAGGCGCCCGCGGCTGCCGGCTCGTTGATCGTGTAGATCACGTTGATGTTCGGGTTGGCCGCCATCAAATTCTCCATCGCTGTGCGGCCCATGTCCTGGGAACCCTGGGTCTCGGCGAAGCCGGCGATCCTGGAGTCGTTCTCGTCACCGATGAAGGTGTTGTCGACCGGGTCGATCCCGAAGCCTGTCATGAAACCCTGATTGCGCTGGACCTCGGTTGTAATTTGCAGTCCGCTGGAAACGTCGAGGAAGCCCACGACGGCATCCGCAGCGGCGTCGCCCATGGCAGCCGCCGCCCACTGGCCGATGAACAGGCCGGCCTGGAAGTTGTCAGTCGCAAACGTCGCGTCGGCAGCGTCGGACGGGTTCGTCTGCGTGTCGAGCGCGATGACGGGTACACCCTGCGCCTGGGCCCGCTCGATCGTCGGGACGATGGCGTCAGGCACGCCAGGCGTCAGGAGGATGCCGGTGACCCCCGCCGCTATGAGGTTTTCGATACAGGTCGCCTGGCCCTCGTTGTCAGTGTCGAACCCACCGGCACACGATTTGAAACCGACACCGAGCTCATCGGCCTTGGCCCGCGCGGCGTTCCGCATGGTCACGAAGAAGGGGTTTGTCTCCGTCTTGGTGACGAGGCCGACGGTAACGTCTTGGGCATGAGCGGACATCCCCCCGGCCAATCCGAATGCCAGGACCATGGTCGCGGCGAGCACTGTGCGCGTAGCGCAGCTTTGATCGAACTTTTCCATAGAAGGTCTCCTCCGCTGTGTTCGCGCTACCTGATTGGCAGCACTCATTATCTCGTACTTGACGTCAATACCAAACACACCGCAAGTCCATTGTTGGTTTTTTTCGTCGGACACTTCTCGGTCATCCGGCTTTCGTTTTTCGCTGCGGCTTGCACAAATGTCCGCTTTCGGCGCTGCATCACAGCACATTGCTGACATGCTGAAGGTCTGAGACGGGCCGCGAACACAATATGCGCAACCACACGCGAAGGACCGGTTTGTCCGCTGAGCGGTCATTGGGTGGTTTTGGTCCAAAGACCGGTTTGAGCCCAATTGTTACCGATGCTGCTGCCGTAGAACTATAAGGGCTGAGAGGGGCGCTTACCGATCATCCGCAAGTTTGCTAAGAACATCGCATGAAAACGGGAACGCGTGTAATCGTAACCTTTGACGAAAGCACTAATCTTTACCCATCACCGGGCAAGGTCATCGACCGGCTGGTCGGATCGGACAAAGGGTTGTTGATCAAAGTACTTCACGACAACGGACAGGAAAACTGGCACCCGGCAAAGCTGGTCGGTCCT
>JAPUKX010000351.1 GCA_027295435.1 Planctomycetota bacterium
GATGTTCTCCAGGTACGTCCCCTCGGCCACGACGACCTCATCGCCATCCATGGCCGCATCAATGGCCTCCTGAATGGTCCGGTAGTCGCCGGGGACGTTGATGATGTCGGCCTGGGCTGCGGCAGAGACCAGCATCATGGCGGTAATCACAGCGATGGCCGTGACCGTCCATTTCACCGATTTGTGGCTCGACAACATGGCTGCACCTCCTGCGGGCAAAGAGGCCGCACCGTCGGGGGCATTAAGATGGTGGCCGAATCCATGGCCGCCGCGAGCCTCCTGCGACCACATCTGAATCGATCGTTAGCATCGTACCACGCCGATCGCTGCACCACAAGAAAAGATTCGAGGCGATCCGCCCGGATTGCGCCTGGACAACGGTATTGACGGGCTGATTGCTCGGAGAACGACGGCTTTGCAGGCGGGCTATGATCCGTCCATGACCTCTCATCTTGAATCCAGTCGCCGGCGCTATCAGCAGTACAAGCTCGACTTCAAGGAAAGCCGGGCAACGGGTGTTGCGGTGGCGGCGCCGTCATTCGATTCCATTGTCAAACCCCCCGGTGCCAGGCAACGGTCGTTCGTAGAACTTCTGCGACAGTTCTTCGCGCTGCTCAAAGGGCAGGGCTCACGGATCGCGCTGGCCTTGACGACATTGACGATCGCGACGGTGCTTGGCCTGGTCCCTCCTGCTGCAACGAAAGTTGTGGTGGACTACGTATTGATTGACAACCCCTTGCCGGCAGTGCTCACCGAACGGCTTCACTTGCCATCGGATCGCCGAGCGCTGCTGGGGACGGTGGCGTTGGGGATCGTTGTGATCTCGCTGGTGTCGATCAGCGTGAGCATGTGGGGTCGCTGGCAGGCGACCAAGACAACGAAGCGGTTGCAGGTCGGCGTTCGCCGCAAGGTCTTCGAGCACGCGGTGCGATTGCCGCTGCATCGTGTCTATGCGTTGAAGTCGGGCGGCGTAGCAAGCATCTTGCGCGAAGATGCCGGGGGCGTCGCCGAGCTCATCTTCAGCATGCTCTACAACCCGTGGAGAGCAATTATTCAGCTTACGGGCACCCTGATCATCCTGGGGGTGGTCGATTGGCGGTTGCTGCTGGGGTCGTTGGTGTTGCTGCCAACGGTCTTTCTAACCCATCGCACCTGGATCGGGCGGGTCCGGCCGCTGTATCGAGATATCCGGGCCACCCGCCAGCACATCGACACCCACGCGACCGAGTCGTTCGGGGGAATGCGGGTGGTCCGCACCTTCGGCCGGCAACGCAGCGAAGCGGCTCGCTTCACCCGTAACAACCACCTCATGGCCAGGCAGGAGCTCGGCGCGTGGTGCTGGACGCGGAGTGTGGAGGTGGCTTGGGCGGTGCTGATTCCCGCTGCCGCGGCGCTGTTGCTGTTCTACGGCGGCTCTGAGGTGCTCAGCGGCACGATCTCCCCGGGCGACCTGGTGATGTTCCTGGCGTACCTGGTGATGCTCCTTGCTCCGCTGGCGACGCTGGCTAGCAGCGCGACGCAGTTCCAAAACAGCTTGGCCGGGCTGGACCGCATCCTTGATCTGCTCCAAGAGCCGGTGGAGATGCCGCCCGCGCCCGGCGCGATCGTCGTCGATGCCCCCACCGTAGCCGGACGGATCACGCTCAAAGATGTCGGCTTCGTGTATCCCGGCTCGAGCATTCGTGTCCTGGAAAATATCGATTTGGAAGTGATGCCCGGCGAGACGGTCGCACTGGTCGGCCGAAGCGGTGCTGGCAAGACGACGCTCTGCAACTTGATTGCGCGTTTCTACGATCCGAGCAAAGGTGTCATTGAGCTCGACGGCAGGGATTTGCGCGAGATCGATGTCGAGAGCTATCGGCGACTGCTGGGAATTGTCGAGCAGGACATCTTCCTGTTCGACGGCACGGTGGCCCAGAACATCGGATACGCCCGCCGCGGGGTGACGATCGACGACATCACGCACGTGGCCGAGCTCGCCCATGCCCATGAGTTCATCACCGAACTTGATCACGGCTACGACACGCTGATCGGCGAGCGCGGCGTGCGGCTCAGCGGCGGGCAGCGCCAACGACTGGCTATTGCCCGGGCGATGTTGGCCGATCCTCGCATCCTTATCCTGGACGAGGCAACGAGCAACCTCGATACCCAAAGCGAGCAGTTCATCCAGGCGAGCCTCGCCGCGCTCATGGAAGGGCGCACCACCTTTGTGATCGCGCATCGCCTCAGCACGATCATGCACGCCGATCGCATCGTCTTGTTGGAAGCCGGCCGGCTCCTCGACTACGGCACGCATGAACAGCTTCTGCAACGAAGCGAGATGTATCAACAAATGGTGTTCATGCAACTGCAAGGCACGGCGGCCGCGATGCCGACCGAGTCGCTTGTCGGCTCCGCTTTGCGAGCCAGTTTGTAGGGTCCACTGTACGGGCCAGTCGCGCATAGCACGTAAGACGAATGGTCCGGGCAACGGCCTCTACGGCTGAGGGCCGCCAGTCGCCGGTATGCCCGGGACGGCCTCGCTTTCCGCCCTCGGAAGAAGTGCCAGGCCCCGTGTCCGCATTATCGGTGTCTCGATGTTCGCTGTCGCGAGGAAAAGTCCTTCCCGATGGCTCCCGAATGGAGTACGATTACACAGCCTGAGGGGCGAGCCCCTGGGCAATCGTTACGGGAAAGGCGGTGGAGACATGAAGTACAGAATATTTCTTGGGTTCGCTGCCCTGGCTGGGACGGCGATTCTTGTCGCCCAACTGAACGCCGGGGAAGGCGCCGGCAATTCGGCCGGACGCAGCGGCGGTGGCGCTGTCGGGACGGCGGATAACGATGTCGGCGGCGGCATCGCCGGAGGCGGACCGGACGTGGTCTACACGAACGTGGGCGGCATTTCCGACTATGGACCCATTGGCGGTATCCGCGGCTACGCGCTGGGAAGCCACACCTGCAACATCGGTGATCAGGACCTGCTGTGGACCAACAACGGCACGCCCGGTCTGGCGATGAACGCGTACCGGCTGTACGACGGCCGGCTGATGCAGATCGG
>JAPUKX010000352.1 GCA_027295435.1 Planctomycetota bacterium
GACTGGGTGTTGACCGGCGGCGAGTCCGGCTGGCGCGCGCGGCCGATGCAGCTCGAGTGGCTGCGCCAGGCCCACCACGGCGCCCGCGCCGCGCGGGCCACGATCCACTTCAAGCAGTTCGGCCACGCCCGCAACAATCCGCTCGTAACCGCGTTGAAGCGAGATCACGGCTACAGCCTACAGCGCGCGTTCGCTGAAGCCTGTAGCAGCGGCCTCGAAAAAGAGCCCGGCGAGAAAGGCGGCGCCACCCTCGATGGAGAAGTCCTCCACGAGAAGCCGCCGGCCTACTACCGGATCAAAGACAGGTTGAACCAACAGCCGCGAAGCACGCTGGTGTAGCGAGAGGGAGCGTATTCTTGCAGCGCTCCCTGCCGGTGCACCACTGCACCGATCTGCGAAAAGGAGTAAACAGCCATGGCTAAGAAGCCAAACGAAATCCGTCTGCCCGTCAACATCCTGTTGGCGGCGACGCTCTGCTCGAGCCAAGACGAAACGCGGCACTACCTGGCGGGCGTCTACCTCAAGGCGCGCGACAAGGAATTGCGTTGCGTCTCGACAGACGGCCACCGCATGCTCGTGATCTCGCGCGAGCTCCCGAAGGACGTCCCGCAGTGGCTCAAAGACGGCGTGATCGTCTCGAACGCCAGCTTGAAGGAGCGCCTGGCCCTGATGGCCCGGGTGGGTTACGACCTGAACGTGTCTTTCGAGGACCGTATGGTGGTGGTCTCCGAGACCGGCGGCAATCTGACGCTCAAGGATCCGCGCGGCGACTGCGTGTTCCGGGTCCAAATCGTCGACGGGACGTTCCCCGACTATGAGGCGGTGATGGCGTCGATCAGCGATGCTATCTTCACCGGCGGCCTTCGGCAGAACGGTGACGACACCGAGACCCTGCAGATGGTCGGCGGGGCCGTTCCCATCGGGTTCCGCAGCCAATACGTTAAGTCGATTGCGGAGGTTGCCCGCCTGCTTGGGTCGGAACATGTCGCATTGCGGACATCGACCGCCAAAAACGGCGCGATGATCACCTTCCCCGAAGCCGATGGAGCGGTTCTCTACATCATGCCGGTCCAGAAAGTCCCGATGGAGCTGGCCAAGGGCAACAGCAATATCCTGAGCCTGCCGCTCAGGCGGTCGTTGGCTGCCCTAAAGGCCCATGCCACCCGCAACAAGGGCTGGGCCAAGGACGCCAAGAACCCGGCCGAGAAAGCCGAGTTCGTCCAGAAGGCCGAGGACTTCGAGGAGCGGATCGTCGCCTTGATCGAACAGGCGCCGGGACTCAAGGCCCTGCCCGCTCCCAAGGCCAAGAAGGCCGCCAACGGTGCGGGCAAGACACCCGGCAAGGACAGGTCGAAGGCCAAGGGGCAGACGAAGCCCAAGGCGAAGGCGACCGCCAAGCCCATACCGAAGACGACCCCGAAACTTGTGGTCGTCGAACCAGCCGCAGCCTAACAATGCAGCGCAGAGGGGCGGTTCACGCCGCCCCTCGACGGTGCTCGGCTGGCTTGCAAAAGACCTCTACGAAAAGGCCAACGTCGATTACGCAGAAGAAGTTGACTGATTCCTCTCAGCCCCGGCCCTCGCGGTCGGGGCTTTTTTTGTGCCTTCGAGCACCAGGCCGATGTAGCGCATCGCCGTCCCGGCCTTGCCCGTCGCCTGATGGCGTTTGACGACTCTCCCGTTCATGCGCTGCGCGACCGCCTCGATCGCTGAGTCGATGATCCTGCTGTGCTGACGGGCCAGGTCCGGCGCGACGAGCGGCGACTTCGCCAGCATCGCGAGCGCAGTCGGCGAGGCGCCAAATTTCAGTTTGAGCCCGGACCCGTCCGTAAGAACGAGCCCGAACTTTTCGCCCGGCGCCAGCTGGCGCCGAGCGCTCAAGATGTAAGCCTGCTCCCACGGGGACCCGAAGGCGTCCAAGTCGACGATGCTGAAGCCCCCGAGGTCAAGCATTCGCAGGACCCTGCGGTTGTCGGCGACGTAGACATGACGCTCGTCGGGATACCATTTCAAGTCACAGCCGACATAGGACGCAGCGCGGTTCCAGACGGTGTAGTAGGCGACCCCGGCGCCGGCGAAGGCATCGAAGACGCGCGCGGTGCCGGCGCCGATGGCCTCGATCACCCGCATCCGGATGGCGGCCTTGGTCTTCCGCGCCGAGTTGTCGCGCTTCGCCGGCGACCCGAGACGCTGCCGAAAGCTACGCGCCATCTTTGTTGACCGTGCCGATCCCTACCTCGACGCCCGGGAGCTTCTTCATGGCCTCGGCCAGACGCTGCAGGACTTCCGCCTGCTGTTCGAGGGGGCCGCGTATGCTTAACCAGAATTTGTCTTCGACCGGTCCGGTCTCGATTTCCACCACGTCGATCTCGGGCTCGCCACCCGCCAGCCAGTCCTCGAAGCCGAGCGTCTCGAGCTCGATGTCCTCGTGCAGCGCGGCGAGCTCCGCTTCGAGCAGGTTCTCGTCCCAGCCCGCCAGCTCCGCGATGCGGTTGTCGGCGATGACGTAGGCGCGCTTCTGTACCTCCGTCATGCCGGCCAGTTCGATGCACGGGATTTCCTCGAAGCCGAGCTTCAGCGCTGCCAAGACCCGACCGTGGCCGGCCAAGATCTCGTCGCCATTGACCAGGACCGGGTTCGTCCAGCCGAACTCCTCGATGCTCGCGGCCAGCGTCGCGATTTGTTCCTCGCTATGGGTTCGGGCGTTGCGGGCCCAAGGGACCAGCGCCTCGACGGGCTGGTATTCAATCTGCAGCTCACCGGCCATCTTGGGCGTTATCCTCTTCTAATCAAGCAGCCAGAGGTGCACCGCACAGGTGTTGCGTGGCGCATGCAACGTTGCATCAATTTTGAGAGCCAGCAACTAGCGGC
>JAPUKX010000353.1 GCA_027295435.1 Planctomycetota bacterium
GATGATCAACACCCCCTTGCCGGTGGTCATCAGCCCGTACATCCCCGCAGCGGAGATGCCGATGCCCTGTTGGCCGCGAGACATCTTCAGCCGGTGGAACTTAGAGCCGTAGAGCAGCTTGCCGAAGATATTGTCGATCTGTTGGCGAACGATGCCCGGGCCGTTGTCGCGCACGGTCACTCTGAACCGCGTCTCGTTAAGCGGGAGGACCTCGACGCGGATATCGGGCAGTATCCCACCCTCCTCGCAGGCGTCGAGGGCGTTATCCACCGCCTCCTTGACGGTGGCCAGCATTGCCCGGCGAGGATTGTCAAACCCGAGAAGATGGCGATTCTTGGCAAAGAACTCGCTGACGGAGATATCCCGCTGCTGTCCGGCCAGCGTTTCAGCCGTGACCTTGGTCCGCGGCTTCTTGCGCTGACGAGTCAGTGGCGATGTCGTCGGCTTGCGAGCCCTAGTCATGGCTGGGGTCGTTGATTGTTTCGGTTGATCCAGTAGCGTCGTCATGCAACGCCTTCCCTGGCGAACTCGATCATATGCACACCCGGGTCCATCGGCGTGCCTGCTCTCGATACATCATCGGTCCAACCTGCGGCATGTCGAACAGATTTCACGGACCTCCGAGCCAGCGCGGCAGTGCATCGGAGTAATACGGCCCCAAGCGGTTCAAGCTGGCAAAGAACAGCACGGACGAAGCAAGGTTAAAGACGATCGTCATAGCGATCCAGATGAGGGCTCGACGGCCGGTCGGTTTCGTGCGCATCGTTGCCGCTACGGCACAACCTTGGACCATAAAAAACGCGAGTGGAAACCCCTGCACGCGTTCAACGGCGATACCGAAGACGTACTCGTGCATAAGTCCCGAAATGCCGAATACGACCAGCGTCGCCAGAACGGGTGAGCGGCCGCCACCGATTCGGCGAAAGAAGTTCTCACGGAAGAATTGATAGACCCAACGATTATGCCGCCGCCAGAACTCGGCGGGCGTCGGGGCGAGAAAGAAGTTGTGCATCGGCTCCCGGCCTGGCAGGCCGAGCAGCCGCCACAGCGCGATTGCGATCTCCGCGCCACCGTAGAGGGCAATCATTGCGCACACTGTTTTGGCGACATGCTCCAGGGCGAATGAATAGGCGCCAAGCTCGGCTCGGAAGACCAGTACCCCCAACCCCTCGCCCACGATGAACATCGCCGCACCACGGGCCAGGCGCAGCCGATTCTCGCGCCGCAAGGGAGTGGGTTCGTCTTTGAGCCGTCGCAGCACGAGTGTAAACGGATTGGCCATGAACGCTACGAAGGTCGCGAGGCTGGGTCGCGGTGTCCAATCGGCAGCGTGATGCAGGTCGTACAGCTTGCCAACGATCATCAAGCAGGCCGCCGCGGCCAGGAAACGCGCCATTCGTGCTGCTGACGGAACCAGAAGCGGAAGCAGCAGGATTGCTACGGCCAAGGCGAGGAGTACCCACCGCCGGTGATGCCGCTTCAATCCCAGCGCTGGGTAGAACAAACCAGCGCCGGCCAGGGCGGTGACGATCGCAATCGCGACATGCAAAATGACCATAACGCTGAGCGTGCTCAGGAAGTGTGACCGGGCACCGGGACCCGGTTGATCCAGACGCGTGGCCCAGCGTATTCGATCGCGTGTCGGCGGGTGTTTGCCCGGCCGACCAAGGCAACGGTATGCTCAGAGCCCCGAAGCCTGTCATTGGTCAGGAGCGAGCGAGACAATCGCCATGGAAACCACCCTCATCATTCTCAAGCCGGATGCCGTTCAGCGGGGGCTCATGGGGCGGATCATCAGCCGGTTCGAGGACAAGGGACTCCAGATCGTTGGGGCGAAGTTGATCAGGATCAGCCCGGATTTGGCCCAGCGGCTCTATGAGCCGCATCAGGGCAAGCCGTTCTATGAGGGTCTCGTGCGGTTCATGACCTGTTCGCCGGTGCTGGTGATGGCGGTACGGGGGCTAGGGGCGATCGAGATTGGCCGCAGCCTGCTAGGGGCCACGTTCGGCTCCAAGGCCCAGCCAGGCACGATCCGTGGGGATTTCGGCGTCTCCAACAGCTTCAACCTCGTCCATGGCTCCGATGGACCGGGCACGGCCAAACGTGAGCTGGATCTCTTCTTTGAGCCCAGCGAACTGCTTGACTACCCGCGGTCGATCGAAGGCTGGGTGTATGACCTGTCGTCAGGCGGCCCGGAGTAGGCCAGGTAATCGCGCGAACCTGAGCCGGCTTGGGGCGTCCGACCCCATAGATGGCCGGAAGAACCGGCGTTTTTCATGCTTTTCGGAGCGGATTCGCCGATCTTGGGGTGCGTTGTGCTGCCTTTGGCCTCGGCGGTGGGGTGGTGCTCGGACGGCTCAGAGGTCGCCTCGCCCGGTTGGGCCTCGTCTTGCCTCGCGCTGGGGAGCGAGAACTGAGAAAAAAGGGTGTCTCTTTTTAGAATATTTCTAACCATGTGAACCGTTTATAGGAATCAGGGTAATAGTAGGGAGGGTGCAGTTGTGCCCACGGCTTGGCTTGTGATATTTGTCACAATCTTGGCGAGACATATGGAGGTCATTTGGGCCAGATAGGGGAGGGGCTGATTTGGAGTGGTTCGGATCGGCAGAGGACGCGAGACATGCTTCAGGCGATGATTGGCAAGAATTCACCGTTCAGTCGGCTGCGTCAGCGGCAATGGCTGAGGGTGCGGCGGGAGCGTGACGACTCGCCTCGACACGCTGGGCTGACACCCCAGGAGCAGCGTCTTCTCCGCCAGATCCTGGGTCATCCGATCGACTATATCGATTCCGACGAGTTCACCCGCGCGGGCGCCGAGGCCCGGATCTACGACCAGGCTGAAGTGATCGAACGGCCGGACGTGTCGTGGTATCGGCCACTGATGGACGATCCGGAGCCGAGCCGGCCGCAGATGCCCAAGAACACCGGCACGGTCCTGCTCACCGCGGCTCAGGAGCGGGTGTTGTTCCTCCAGTACAACTACGCTCGCCATCGGGTCCGCCGGTTGCAACTGTCGATCGGCCCCAACGAGCCGACCGAGGAGCAGGCCCGGGAGTTGCTGCGCTGGTATCGCGTTGCGAGCCGGTATCGCGAGCAGATCGCGGAGACCAACCTCGCGCTGGTGCTGGCGATGGCGAAGCGCACGCGGATGAGCGAGGTGGACTTCGCCGACCTGGTCAGCGAGGGCAACATGGCCCTTCTGCGGTCGGTGGACAAGTTCGACTGCGGCCGGGGCTTCAAGTTCTCCACGTATGCCTGCCGTGCGATTCTCAAGGCGTTCTCGCGTCAGGGCATGAAGCTGACCAAGTACCGTCAGCGCTTCCCGACCGATTTCGACCCGGCGATGGAGAAGTCCAATCACCTTGAGGTGGTTCGCCGGGGGCGGGAGCTTGACGCGGCTGAGGAGGTCAAGCACATCGTCGTGAGCAACGAGGCTGAGCTCACCAACGTGGAGAAGACCGTCGTGTATCACCGCTTCGGTCTCGATGCCGAGCAAGACAACGATCCCATGACCCTCGAGCAGGTGGGTCAGATTATCGGCGTGACTAAGGAGCGGGTCCGCCAGATCCAGAACAAGGCGTTGGAGAAGATCCGCCTTACCGTGGAGGAGAACGCCAAGCGTCGAAATGGTGAGTCCGAGGAGGAGGATGATGGCCCGACCCCCTCGGACAACTGACCGACGCCAATCGCTTGCGACAACCCCGACCCCCGTGGGCCGGGGTTTTCTTGCTTCATTGGCCGGTGGCATCGGCCGATGGGAGCGCGTAATGGTGTCGCAGCGCGGTTGATTCGGTGGTCTGGCAGTCCGTAGAGTCACATAGCGTATCGGGGTGCGCCCAGTGGAATCCCCTGCCGTGATGCGCGATGGTGGGAGAGCCGTGGCCGCCAGTCAAACGACGACGAAACATCATTGCACCGCGTCCGATCTGTCGCAGCGCGGCGCGATCCCGCTGCCGGTCCTCGCCACCGCCCACCACCCCACAGGCACCATCCGCAAATCGAAGTCCGGCAAGCGCCGCGCGGTCGTGCTCGCCACGGTGCAGGCGCTCATCATCGTGCACGTGGTCTTGTGGCTGTTGTCGCGAAAGTACGGCTGGTGGGGCGGGCGGACCACCACCCCGATTGAGCCATCGGAGTCGATGGAGTTCGTCAAGCACGGCGTGGTGAATGCCGGCTTGATCTTCTTTGTCCTGGCGTTGCTTTCGACCCTGATCTTCGGCCGGTGGTTCTGCGGCTGGGGCTGCCACGTGGTGATGCTCCAGGACCTTTGCAGTTGGATGATGAAGAAGATGGGTGTTCGGCCGAAGCCGTTTCGTTCGCGGCTCTTGATCTATGTGCCTTTGGTGTTGGCGTTGTACATGTTTGTCTGGCCGGCGTTTTACCGGCTGGCGATCGCGCCGTGGATCCAGCCCGATCTTGTCTGGCCGGGCTTTTCCGTCCAGTGGACGACCACCGAGTTTTGGAAGACGTTCCCGTACTCGTGGCTGATCGTAGTTCCGTTCCTCGGAATCTGCGGATTCGCTGCGGTGTACTTCCTCGGCTCCAAGGGATTCTGCACCTATGGCTGCCCATACGGAGGTTTCTTTGCTCCACTTGACGAGTTTGCCGTGGGACGCATCCGCGTCACCGATGCGTGCGAGCAGTGCGGCCATTGCACAGCCGTGTGCACCTCGAATGTGCGCGTGCATGAGGAAGTGCGCGAGTACGGCATGGTCGTTGATCCAGGTTGCATGAAGTGCCTGGATTGTGTCAGTGTGTGCCCCAACGATGCGCTCTATTTCGGCTTCGGGAAGCCGGCTCAGCTCAAAGGACCGGCCAAGACCAAGCCACCCAAGAGGAAATACGACCTCACCTGGCCGGAGGAGATCGGTCTTAGCGTCGTGTTCCTCTGGGTGTTCCTGTCCGTGCGAGGGGTGTATGGCCTGGTTCCGATGCTCATGGCCGCAGGGATCGCCGGCGTGGTCACTTACCTCGCCTGGAAGCTGTGGCGCCTTGTGCGCAATCCGAGCGTCCGATTCCACCAGTTCCAGCTCAAGTACAACGGATCGCTGCGGCAACCAGGCTGGCTCTTTGGGGCGTCTGTGTCGTTGCTGCTTGTCCTGACCGCTCATAGCGGCGCGGTGTCCGCCGCATTCAACCTGGCCCAGTATCACGGCCGGCGCGTCACCATGCCGCCTGAGATCACCTTCTCTGGCGCTGCGGTGCGAATGCCCGAGGAAATGACCGCCCATGCGGACAAGGCCCTTTGGCTGTATCGCGTTGCATCGACCATTGGCGAGGGAGGAATCGGGCTGGCGCCATTTTGGCAATCGGAACTGGATATGCGGATGGCGAAACTGCTTTCCGCCAAGCTCGAGTTCGCGCAGGCCGAGAGACTGGTGCACCGTGCGCTGCGCCGCGACGGCCGCCGCGAAGTGTATTGCGCAGGCCTGGCTTGGGTGATGCGGGCACAGCTCCGCCTACCCGAGGCATTGGCGTACTACGCTCGCGTGCTCACCGACGAGCTCAGCTACACCAGCATGCTCGATGATTACCTGTTGCTGTGTCGCCAGGAAGGCCTGCTCGATGAGGCGATCGAAGTCTGCCGACGGCGGCTCGAACTCGATCCCGGCAATCTGCACACGATGCGCCGGATGTCGCTGCTACTTCTCGATACCGGACAGATTGACGAAGGCGCCGATCTGGTCCGCCGAACAATCGACCTCGACCCCGACAATCCCGGCGACTATTCCACCCTGGCCCTGGCCTTTGCCCGGCAAGGCGATCACCAACGCGCGTATGAGGCAATGACTCGGGCACTCGAGATAGCGCCCGACGACGTTCGGATGAACCGTGAGATTGCGGGTCTGCTTCAAGCCCTCGGCCGATCGGATGAAGCCCAAGCGTACCTGGATCGGGCGCGGGAGCTTCAACTTCTCGGCACGCACACCCCGCCGGGTCACCGCCACTGATCTGCCGCCGACGGGATCGTTGGGCTCGGGCTAGGCCTCTGCGTCCTTGAAGAGTTGATAGAGCGCCGACGCCGATTCCGCGGCATACGCAGCTTGACGAATCTTCGCGTCTGACATCAGCCGGCTGATCTTGCCCAGGGCCTGGATGTGTTCAGATGTGCGGTCCGGAGGCGACACCAGCAGTACGACCAGCTCCACCGGCTTCCCATCCACAGCGTCGAAATCGATAGGTTTGGCCGGCCGGCCGATCGCCACCACCAGGTTCTTCGAGCGGTTCGACTTTCCGTGAGGGACGGCCAACCCCTCGCCGATGCCCGTGGACCGTTGTTGTTCGCGCTCCCAGACCACCTGCTTCAGCGCCGCCGGATCGTCGATCACCCCGGCGTCGCCCAGCAGGTCGACCAGCTCGTCGATGACCGCCTTCTTCTGCGTGGCGATCAAAGGCACCTTGACCGCCTTGGGCGAGAGGATGTCCGTGATCTTCATCGTGTTGGGAGCAGCTAGAGGAATCATGGGGGCTGCCGTGAGCGGCTAGCGCACGAATCACGGATCATACCACACATGCGAGCCGGCACCAAACGCTCACCAGGCACTGTTTCCAAGCAGTGCGAAATAGCTGCCATCGGCGTACCAGCTTGGCGGGTCACCCGGCAATGACCTCGGCAGACGCTGTTCTTGCCCGCGCACACGCAATTGGTGCCACCGCGCGATCCACTCAACTTGCTGCTCGTTTTCCTGGGGTTCCAGACTGCACGTGCTGTAGAGCAACTGCCCCGTCCCAGTCAGCAGCCGGATGGAATCCGCAATGATCTGCCGCTGGAGTTTGACCAATTGGGCCAGACTTCGGCGGCTAAAGCGATACTTCGCCTCCACCCGCCGGGCCAAGACGGCGGTGTTGCTGCACGGCACGTCCACGACCACCAGCTCAGCGTGCCCGGCAAACTCAATCAGTTGACCGTGCTCGACCACCCGCACCTGTGTGTGGCTCTTGAATACCTCCTGTAATGCCGCCAGCTTCGGTGGCTTGATGTCCGTCGCGACGATGCAAGCCTGGGGGTGCAGTTCAGCTAGCTGTCGGGTCTTGGTGCCCCGGCCCGCACAGACCTCTATGATCAGGTTCGGCGCAAGGTGAGCGGTGGACCTGACCGCCCTCGCCGATGAAGGATCCTGCACTCGGGCGTTGGAAAAGTTTCTCAGCAGCTCCTCCAAGGCCGTGCGATCACCGTCGAATACGGCAAAGCCCTGCTCCTCGTGTGACTCACACTGGGGAGGAGAGCTTGCATCGCGAGCCGTCGTGTCCACGCGAGCGGATTTTTCCGCTTCGTCTGGAAGGCCCGCGACGAGAATCGGCGGATGGATCAAACTGTGCGCGGCAAGTTGCCCGGTACGCTCTTGGCCGAAGCGCTGCACCCAGCGTGCAAGAAGCTCCGGGGGGTGCGATGTCTGCTGCCCAAGCCGACACAACGGATCATCAGCAAAGATCGGCTCCTTGAGCCGCCAGGCCCTCCCATCGTGCAGGGGCAAATCTTCGGGCGGTCGAGGTATCAGAAACCTGGTTTCACCTTGATCATCAACGATACGGTCGCGGAGATTCGCCACCCGACGAAGCACCGCGTTGACCAATCCGCTCGCCTTCGCGGCCACATTGGTCTTCGTCCATTGCACCGCTTCATGGATGACCGCATGATCGGGCAGGCGGTCCAGCAGCAGCAACTGTGCCGCGCCTGTTAACAGCGCCGCCTGGACTTGCGGCTGAAGATGATCCCATGGCCGGCTGAGTTGCGACTGCAGCACGGTCACCAATGTCAACCATCGTCTGGCCACGGCCTGATCGATGGCGTGGGCCAGGGCCGCGTCCCGTCGATCAAGAGTATTGGTGTCCAGCGGGCTGAGATCGAAATGGGGAAACCGCTTTGCCCGCGCCGCCACCCGGGCCGTGACCAAGTCCCGGGCCCGCACTGGATCGGACGGTGGCCTACTGCTTGTGAGGTTCGTCCGGGCCGAATGCATGGGTGGATCGTAGGCGTGCCACCGGTGGCTCCAACGTGGATATAGGTCGGTATCCGGACAGTCGCTTCCCTCGTTGGAGGCGATGTCGCCGGTCGCGAGCCGAGGCGGTGAAGCCCCCTCGGCCGGTGATCGCCGATCCGTCAGTCCGCCACTACAATTGGCGGCGTTGGGCCCGTGCCGACAACCTCAGAATCCAGGCATCATGAGCGACCGCTAGGAGCCGACGATCCACAAGGAGTGCTGGCTATTCTCGGCCGAGGTTGCAGATGCAGTTTGCGCGCGCCTTGCACAAGTCGCCGGTGTGGACCAGTCACGGGCTCTGGCCGAGAAGTCCTGTCGGATCGGCCTCCTAAGCCGTGGCGCGGCTTCAGCGGCTCAAGCTGTGCTCGATGGTAAGGTGCCGTATTACGAAACGCTGCCCCAGATCGAGGTCCTCGGAACTATCACCTCCTGGGCTAAGACTCGCCCTCACGGCATGATAGACCTCCCATACTGGGTCGACGCGCTGCACGGAATTGAGGAGCTCGTGGGCGGGAGACGCCTTCTCCACGCCAACCGCAAGTTCAAGCACTCCCCGGAACTCCCAAATCTAAAGATCCAGCGAGGCCAAAAAGCGAAGATCGAGATCGCCTTCGGAGGAAAGAACGTTCGCCAGATCGTCGCCGAGATCCCTGGCACTGTCATCCGGCAGGAGCCGGTCTCGCTACGAGTGGAGTATCGACTTGGTTCCGGATGTCCCACTGTTACCATCAATCGCGAACGGCACCCTACCGAGCCCATTGTGTTTCACTGGGATACCGCGGAAGCAATCCCCAAATCGCGCGATGAGCTTTCGACGCTCGATCCTGACAGCGTCAAAACGGAACACAAGAGACGAGAGCAGCGTCGCCTGGATGCAGGATTCCAGATATGACCAGATCTGACACAATGTGTTCTACTGCCGAGTTCGACTCCTGACCTGACCTCAGTATGCTCAGCCCGCAGGCCAATGGGACATCCGGGCCAACGCCGCCAGTAGCCGGCAATGTACAGAACGATGTGCAGGGATCCACGCCCCCGATAGCACCGACGAAGCCACTTCAGGAACTCCAGGAACGTCGCCCAGTTGTTCGCCCGCGCGAGCCGGATCGTTCTCCACGACACCACCAGCCCTCACTTGCCCGGCACCGCGACCGAGGGAAGAGTGCGAGCAGAACAGCGGTAGCAGTCACGCACACGCCCCCCAATTAGCCAGCAGCGTCAGCATGTCGAGGATGGCAAAGCCGGTGAAGGCGGGAATCCTGGCAATAGTGCGGGCGGAGCTTGGCATTTGCGCAAGCGATGGGAGGGCGATCCTGCCTCGGCTCGGTGAAATGGCTCAACGTTGGTGTTGCCCCGGCCGACGAATACACAGGGATCGGCTGCGGGAACATCGCCATGGCGCAGGGCTTGGAAGACCGATCGGGCACGGTTAGCACAATGGCGCGGAATCTCCTGGGGAGTGTCGTCGGGGGGCGGGCTCGCAGGGAGCGGCGCAAGTACGGCCGACTCCGTGAGGGGGAAACACTGGGCTGCAACCTGGGGTCGGTCGTTGACCTATCCGACGGCGGTACGCGAATCTTGGGCAAGCGCAAACGGAAGGGCAAGTTGGAAGTGATGCTTTGGGACACCCAACGGGGGTTGAGCCTGCCGGCCGAGGTCATCTGGTGCAAGCGCCTCGGATTCCGCAAGTATGAAGTCGGCCTGGAGTTCCGCCACCTGACGATGGACGATGTCGGCGCGTTGACCGGATTCGCCACGCGCAATCACTCGCATCTGACTTCATCACGCAAGGCCGCCTGATCACATCGTCCGCAACCTAGACGTTGCTGCA
>JAPUKX010000354.1 GCA_027295435.1 Planctomycetota bacterium
CATCAAGCGAAGCCGGGTCTGACGAGTCCCGACTTGTCGGGACGAGGAAGACCCGGGTCATCGTAAAGGCATCGAGGCATCAAGGCACCGGGAAGGTGGTACTCTGGTGGAGAGCGGTTGAACGAATCGGTGCAGGACGCATGATCGCAACGGCTGGAACAGCTCGACGGGGAGTCCGAGACGACGGCGCCACTGCGGACCGGACGATCACGCATGCGCTGTGCTCGTGGTTTGCGCGCGAAGGGCGCGATCTTCCCTGGCGTCGGCGGCGCAGCGGCTATCGCGCACTCGTCGCGGAGGCCATGCTCCAGCAGACACAAGTGTCACGGGTGATCGAGCGATACACGGCCTTCATCAAGCGCTTCCCGACGATCCGCCAACTCGCCGACGCCGATGAACAGGAAGTGCTGGCGATGTGGCAGGGGTTGGGCTACTACCGCCGGGCGCGCCACCTTCATGCGGCGGCGAAGGTGATTGTCAGCGACTATGGCGGACGAGTGCCGCGCCAGACGCGCACCCTTCGCCAACTTCCGGGAGTGGGGCGGTATACCGCGGCGGCGATCGCCTCGATCGTTTATGGTCGTCGCGAACCGATCGTGGACGGCAATGTGCAGCGCGTGTTGGCCAGATGGCATGCCCGGGACGATCCGCCGCAGGATTCGGCGACGATCGCGTGGGCCTGGTCGCGCGCTAGAGAACTTGTTGCTGCGGCGCCTGAGCCGGGTACGTTCAATGAGGCGCTGATGGAATTGGGGGCGATTGTCTGTACGCCGAAGCGGCCGCGGTGTAGCGAATGTCCCGTGGCACGACACTGCAATGCATTTCAACAGGGGTGCGAGACCCGGATTCCCCCGCCCAAGCCGACCGCCAGGCAAAAGATGGTTCATCACCATGCGGTGGTGATCATGCGGGCCGGCAAGGTGTTGCTCGAGCGCCGATCGGATCACGGAATGTGGTCACGCATGTGGCAGGTGCCGACGATCGAGGCGCGAGCGCCCTTGCGTCTGACCGCTGTCAAGCGGGCGTTACCCGCGCCGGTGTGCGATCTGGTCTGTAACAATGCGTTTGATCACCAGACCACTCATCGGCGGATTACCTTTCATGTGTATACGGCCACGAGTCACAGCCGCAGGGGACTCTGGCGTCGCGCTGACGACATCGCCGATTTGCCGATGAGCAATCCCCAGCGGCGAATCCTGGCGATGGTCGCCGGGCCCGCTACCTGACGGTCGCGGCTCGTCCTCATGCCGAGACCGGTTTGGCGGACAATGTCTGGGCGGTCTCGGACGGCTTGGTCGAGGGGTAGCTGATCCGGCCGTGGTAGATCGCGCACACGGACTTGACGACCGACTCTTCAATGAGTCCCAACTCGCGGAAGGTCAGATCGCAATGATCGTATTGGCCGTCGGCGAGGCGCTTGCGGGAGAGCTGGCGGACCAGGCTCTCGATTCGGGCGGGGTTCGGTTCGGCCAGCGACCGCGTGGCGGACTCGACGGTGTCGGCCAACATGAGGATCGCCGCCTCTTTGGTCCGCGGCTTCGGACCGGGGTAGCGGAACTCGATCTCCTCAACGGTGGATCGATCGTCGTTTTCGGCCTGGGTCTTGGCGGCGTGGTAGAAGTATTCCACCAGCGTCGTGCCGTGATGCGACTCGATGAAATGCTGTAACAGCCGCGGTAGACCGTACTCCCGGGCCAGCTCGATGCCGTCCTTCACGTGTCCGACGATCACCAACAGACTCATCGCCGGGCTGAGCTTGTCGTGCTTGCTGGCTCCGTCGGTCTTGTTTTCGATGAAGTAGTCGGGTTTGTTGAGCTTGCCGATGTCGTGGTACAGGGCTCCGACGTAGACCAGCAGCCCGTTGGCGCCGACGGCTTCAGCGGCGGCCTCGGCGATGTTGGCTACCTGCAGCGAATGGTTGTACGTCCCGGGCGCTTTCTGCTGAAGCTGCTTGAGCAACGGCTGCTTCGGATCGCGCAGCTCCGCCAGCGTCATGCCGGTGGTGATGTCGAAGAAACGCTCGAAGCTGGGAAGCAGACCCAGAATCAGGAATCCGACCGCGAATCCCCCGAAGCCGGCCAGAAATGCGTAGAAGATAATCTGCCGCCACGCGCCCGGGACCAGCGGGGTCTCGATCAGGCCCAGCAGGATGGCTCCGCCGGCCAGCACCACACCGGTAACGGCCGAAGCCTGGATGAGGCTGTTGCGGTGCCGCATTTCGCGCAGCTGCGCCACCACGATGCCGCAGCCGGCAAACAGCACCAGGTACATTGCGATGCTTTGTTCCAGAGCCATCGTCGCCAGCGCGCACTGCGTCGCGCTCAGGAACAGGGCGATCCGCTGGTCGTAGGCGAGCAAAGCCACGATGGCGACCATCACGGTGGGTGCGGCGGCCCCGAGGTATATCAGCGACGGCGCGCGCACGCCGACGGTGCATGTCAGAGCAAGCATTCCCCCCAGCAGGGCGCAGATCGCCAGGAGCCGTAGCGGGTTGCGAGCAATTTTCGAATAGAACAGGACAATGTAACCCACGAGGAACGTGGCCAAGACGGTCATTAGGCCGATGATTCCCAGTCGCGGCAGCCAACGCTGTGCCGCCGGCGCCGTAGCGGCAAACGCGTCTGCCTCGGTCTGCAGCTCCTTGAATTGCTTGTGCGAGAGCGTGTCGCCCCGATGGTAGATCACGTCGCCCTTACCATGCTCGTCATAACTGATCTCGACCTCCTCGGCTGCGCGGCGGGCGAGGGCCGCGGTGGCTTCGGCGTCGATAGAGATCGTTGGCTTTGCATCGAAGGCGAGCTTCGCCGCGATGAAGGGCCCAAGCTGGGCCGGGAATCCTGCCGCCAGCACAAGCTGCCCAAGGCGAGACTCCTCCTGCAACGCCATCTCGGGTCGCAGT
>JAPUKX010000355.1 GCA_027295435.1 Planctomycetota bacterium
AGGAGGTAGACGAGGGCGGTGTCGCGTCGTTCCGCAAAATCGGTCCCGGCGCACGCTTTGACCAGGGCGGTGATGTCGGCGGCGGGGATCACCGGGATCTCACGCTCCTCCACCTTGGGGGGTCGCATCCGCGCCATCGGGTCGGACGGGATCTCGCCCTCCTCGGCTAGCCATTTGAACAGCTGCTGCAGCCCGCGGTATCGCGTGGCTGCCGTTGATGCCGTTGTGGCGTGTGCCTTGGCGACGATGTAACTCTCGATGTCGGGCCGGTCGATCTCAGATACCGGGGTCGTCGGGCCGAGGTGCTCGACGAGTTGACGGCCGGCGAGCAAGTAGTTGTCGATGGTGCGCGGCGACAAGTTGAGGGCCTGCAGGTGGATAAGCCACGAGACGAGTAGGGCCTCTAAGCTGCCCGGGTGTGTGTTCGTTGCCGCCATCATCTGGCGCTCCGTTTAGTGCGAATGTTCTGCTGTAGGAGCGGCATACTATACACATAGGGTGGCGACGAACCCTGCATTTCCTTGCACAGCAAGGGGTGGAGCGCCGGGGTAGCTCAGTCCGGTAGAGCAACGCATTCGTAATGCGTAGGTCAGGGGTTCGAATCCCCTCCCCGGCTCCAGTGGGAGCCGCTCGACCTTGCAGTTGGGCGGCTTCGTGGCGTGCCGCACTGATGCGCGAACCGCTGACATCGTACTCGGGTGTAACGAGTGTGTAAGGGCCAGTACTCATCATGCCCTGACCGAGCTCAGCTGGCGACCCGCGGGGTAGCGGGCATCTGTCTGAGTTAGGAAGACGGTCCAGCCGCATACCCCCAAATGCGCGACTGCTCGCTGACAAGACATGAGCTCGGCCCCCGTTGGGGACCAAAGAGAAACCCCGTGCTAGGAGGCTGACGGACACGGTGCCCCCGCCTTGAGCCCCGAGACTATGCGGATGAAGTCGCTGAGACCTTGGAGCTCTCAGCTCCCCTCAAGCGACAACCCGACCTCTGCGAATTTGTCAGACTTCGCTCGCGAAGGCGACAGCCGCGATGAAAAGGACCAATGTGGCGATACCGATGTAGCCCAGAACGAGGCCCGCGATAGCCATCCCGCGCCCAGTCTGTCTCCCATCCGCTTGCTTGATCTGATTGAGCGCGACATGCCCGAAGATCACGGCAAGGATTGACCCGATCCAGTAGATCCATACGATCCCGAGAACGAGGGCAGCGATCGAGAACCCGTTGGTTTTGGCCTGTTGCGGAGGGGGCGGCTGCGGACGCGAGAGCGTTACGAAGTCATAGCCGCAATATCTACAGACGAGCGCCGCCTCTTGGATTTGCTCAGCGCAATTCGGGCACTGCTTCGTAGTCGGATCTGCGGGCGTTGTCATGTGGGCTGTACCTCCTACTTCGAAACCTATCAGGTTGTTTTTGTGACGTGGAGGCGAGCCGCCTTTGGGCCAGCTACGGCATAAGGGCCGATATGCGCGTCCGTGCAGCTACTTGACGATCCTGACAGAGTCCACTCCCCCGAAGGGGAGACCCCCCTGGGTAACGCCCTTCAGGACGCCTTCGGTATCACCAATCTGGAAGCCGGTGGTCTGATTGTAGAAATGGCAAACGACGTCGACCAGGCCATCGTCGTTGACGTCCTCGTTGCCTTTGGTACAGAACGCCAGGCTCGCCTCGTCACCCGTCCGCCCGAACGTCAGGCTGGACTTGTCCACCTCGGCCGGCGCGTCGAATGTCGGGGAAGAGAGGATGGCCACCGGTGTCCTGCCCCGGCTCTTCGTGTTGATGCTATTGGGGAAGCTGTTCGGCTTGATGTCGAGGTCCACCGTGATGACCCCGGAGACAAGAAACTCCTGATAGGCGATCTCATTGGCCAGCAGTTTCTTGTTGAAGGGACCCCCGGGATCCTGCCCGAGTCGCCCCCCGTACATGTACTCGCTTGTGGTCATGGTGGCGATCACGACGCCGCTCCCGTACGGGTATTCGATCATCACCGGTCGATTCTCCGGATCGACCAGGATGACATCGGTGCCCTCAGGCACCATGGTGAAGTAGCCGTGGGTGGAAAAGCTCCAATCATCCAGATCCGTAAAAGGCCCGGTATCAGCGATCGCCCCGCAGTTGCCGCTCGGGCAGGGTGCGGTCCCCGTAATGATGGGGTGGGCGGCGTTGGCGATGTTCACGAAGTCGTCCGCCGCGACCACGTGTTGGACGCCTCCCACGAAAACGGCGCCGTCCCAGTTACCTCCGGCCCCGGGCCCCATGGCATGATCAGCCAGGTTCGCCGATAGGACGCCGCCGCCAACTACCCAATCGTTGAGGTTCGGTTCAATCACGCCCCCTGGGAACAGGTTGTTGTAAAAGGCCTGGTTCTGCGCCGATGGGATGATGATGTCACCAAACGGAGTGAGGGTCGCCCCAGCAAGGTCGTTCGAATGGATCCCACACCAGCTCGTCCCTTGGGCGATCAGTTCGGTGACGACGTTGCCCCGCGGATCGTCCGGCGCAAACCATTCGACGGTGTCCTGGATGACCAGAACCGTCTCGCCGCCCCCACAAGGCGCATGCGAGTGGTGGAGGACGGAACCCGACGAAGACTGACCGTCGTAGGTCGAATCGGAAGGCTCCGCGGCCGTGGCTGCGGCCGCCAGCAGCATCGATATGACCACGACGGAGTAA
>JAPUKX010000356.1 GCA_027295435.1 Planctomycetota bacterium
GAGCCCCGACAAGCGCTTCGCTTACGACGTGATTCACCCTCGGATGATGGAGTTTCTCCTGGTGGGCGATCCCCCAACGGTTGACATCGAAGCCGGGCGTTGCTGCCTCAGTGATGGCCGCCATCGCTGGTCGCCCGAGGAGTTCGGCGCAACGCTGAGCTGGGTTATCGAGTTCTTCGACCGCTGGCCGGACCACGTCACCGCGGAGTTGCAAAGCCGAGGCTAGACCAGCAGCACCGAGTGGTAACCCGGTGTCCACTCCGCATTACCATGCGGGGCTACTTGACGCCGGCACAGTGTTGGAAACCGACGGGTGAAACGGTAGGATCGACCACCGCGCCATGCTTGCCACCCTCATTATCATCGGCTTGGTCCTGCTGCTGGGGCTTCAGTGGGTCATCGTCAACTACAACCGCATGGCGAGGCTGCGGCAGCACATCCGCGAGAGCTGGTCGGACATCGACGTGGAGCTGCGCCGCCGTTATGAGCTGATTCCGAATCTTGTCGAGACAGTCAAGGGCTACGCCGAGCATGAGCGCGAGACGCTGGAGCAGGTGATCACCCTGCGCAACAAAGCCGTCGCCAACACCGGCCCGGCCGTTGCCCAGGCCGCGGACGAATCCGTGTTGCTTCTCGCGCTGAAGCGCCTGTTTGTTCTGGCTGAGCGGTATCCGCAGCTTCGTGCCGACGCTCATTTTCTTGCGTTGCAGGCGGAGCTGGCCAACACCGAGGATCGAATCGCCGCGGCCCGTCGCTTCTACAACGGCAACATTCGTGAGATGACCCAGTTGTGCGAGACGGTCCCGACCAACCTGCTTGCGTCGACGTTCGGATTTGCCGGCGGGGACTATTTCGAGCTTGACGGCGCCGCCGAGCGCGTGGTGCCACGGGTACAGTTGTAATCCGCGGCGCGGATGATCAGCGCCGTCGCCGCCGGGCAATGAGGCCGGCGAATCCCACCAGAGCCAGCACTCCGGGGGCCGGAATCGGCGTGTACTGCATGTCGTCATGCATGATGAAACCGTTGAAGGTGTTGTTCGAGACGATCTCGATGCGCTTGATGCCCGCACCGTCGGTCTCCCAGCCGTTCCATGTCCAGGCTCCGTTCAGCGGCGCGGTGACCGGAAGTATGCCCAGCGAGTTGTTGTCGGCATCGAAGAATTCGGCGACAGCGTCGGCGACATCTGCGTTGGTCGTAAAGTACCCGCCAAACCGCAGCGCCGGGACATCGAACACCCACTCGGCGTTGACGCCGGCCCCGCCCATGAAGTACGTGCCGCTATGAGGAGCTACCAGCCCGAAGAACACCCAACCCGTGGTGATATGCAGCCCCTGCCCCGCACCGAGTTGCTGCACAACGCCTTGGCTGCCGAAGACGTCATAGGACCGTTCGAACTGAAACGGCGGTTGCGTTTCGAACCCTTCGACCTTGTCACCGTCAAACGGTCCGATGGGCACAATCGCCCCGGCGGCGCTCCCGGCCGCGCTCACGGCGATAGAGAATCCAAGCATCAGTTTCCACATGACTCCCTCTTCTTCCTGCCGTCGACGGCAGCTCTCATCATCGAGCATACAGCGCGGAGGGCTTTCGCACGAGAAAAAAACTGATATTCTTTACGCGACGGCCACCGCTGTAGTGGCAAAGAGGCTCATCGGCGCTCGACTGCAGGCTCTTGGACCGGGGATCCCGCAGTCGGGCACATTCGAGACACCCAGCCGTTTGGGTCGATGATGCGGATGCCGGAACGGTCCGGCATTGGAAGAGGATCGATGGCTAAGCAACGCATCGTTGATGCACAGGTGCAACGTGCGGACAAGCGACCAGCCGGCTCCCCGCTGCGCCCGCGGCGCTTGAGCGAATACGTCGGCCAGCGCGACCTGATCGAGAAGCTCTCGATCACCCTCCAAGCCGTCTGCGAGCGTGGCGAGCCGATGGAGCACATTCTGCTGCATGGTCCGCCCGGACTGGGCAAGACGACGGTGGCTCATCTGATCGCCGTGGAGATGGGAACCCGCGCCTACTCCGCTTCGGGCCCCGCCCTGACCAAAGCCGGCGACTTGATCGGCACACTGACGCGGCTGCAGCAACACGACGTGCTGTTCATTGACGAGATCCACCGCCTCCCGCCGGCCGTCGAGGAATACATCTACCCGGCGATGGAGGATTTCAAGATCGACATCACCGTCGATAGCGGGCGGCATGCGAAGGTCATCACAATGGCGCTTCAGCCGTTCACCCTTATCGGGGCCACCACCCGGGCCGGGCTTCTCTCGGGCGCTCTGCGCAATCGCTTCGGCATCTCGCACCACCTGCGGTTCTACCCCCAGGAGGATCTGGTGGCGATCCTGCGCCGCGCTACTGAGGTTCTAGCGATCGACGAGATTCCCATATCCGCTCTGCGTGTGATCGCTGCGCGAAGCCGCGGCACCCCACGGGTGACCCTGCGGCTGCTGCGGCGGGTGCGCGACTTCGCGCATGTGCGAGCCGGTGGCCGGATCGACGAGCAGATCGTCGGCGAAGCGCTAGCCCTGGAGGGGGTTGATGAGCTTGGCCTGGACGAGTTGGATCGTTCCTACCTGCGAACGCTCGGGCAGACCTACCACGGGGGCCCGGTGGGCCTGGAGGCAATCGCGGCGACCCTGGCCGAAGATCCCGGCACCCTCGAGGACGTGGTCGAGCCCTACCTCTTGCAGATCGGGTTCCTGGCTCGCACGCGCCAGGGGCGCCGGCTGACTCCCGCCGCCGCCAAACATGTCCGATGC
>JAPUKX010000357.1 GCA_027295435.1 Planctomycetota bacterium
CGACGCCGGCGGCGAGTCGCGCCGGGTGGCGGGGCTGTGGCGAGCCGGCCCGTGTCGGGCCGGTGGTTCGACGCGCACCACTGCGGATCATTCCCCTGACCGCGTGTCCTTCTTTTGCTGCCGGGTGTAGCCGTACTTGCGTTTCAGCGGCTTGACCACAAGCCCCTGGCGCAGGGCGCGTGTCGAGACGGTGATCCGTTTTGGTGTGCCGTCAACCAGGGCATTGACCCTCTGGAGATTCGGCTTGAACGAACGGCGGGTGCAGGAGGTGATCTTGGTGCCGACGCCGCCGAGGTACTTGGCCCGTCCGCGATGACGAACCTTGTTGCCTTTGGCGGTTCGGACGCCTGTGATTGAACAGACGCGAGGCATGGCGAGTCGGTCCAAATACGAGAATCAATTCGAGTCCAGCAGTATAGGAATGGCGGGTCCAAAGGCAAGGCGAGCCTCCAAAGCGGACGCACCTCAGACCGCAGAAACCCATGGATTGGAACTGGGGGCGTTGGCAGACAGCCCCATACGTGTGGCGGCGGCGCGCTAGGCCGACTCCTTGGCCTTGCGCTGGGGAAGCTCGGTGATGGAGAGACTGCTTTGGACCGCGTCGGTGTCGATGACGTACGTCACACCGGCACTCTCGACTTCGGGCAGCTCGTACATCGTGTCGAGCATGAATTCATCCAGCACCGCCCGCAGCGCCCTCGCCCCGGTGTCTCGCTTCATTGCCCGACTGGCCAGCAGTTGCAGCGCCTCTTCGGTGAATTCCAGCGAGGCGTCTTCCAGGCTGAACAGGTGTTGGTACTGCTTGATCAGCGCGTTCTTCGGCTCGGTGAGAATCTGCACCAATGCGTCGCGATCCAGGGGCATGAGCGGGCAGATAATGGGCAAGCGGCCGACCAGCTCCGGAATCAGGCCGAACTCCAGCACATCCTCGGGCGTCACCTGAGCGAGGATTTCGCCAACCTGCTGTTGCTTGGTCTTATCGTCGGCGGTCTCCACACTAAAGCCGATGCGCAGCCGGCCGATGCGCTTACGAATGATGTC
This sequence comes from Planctomycetota bacterium, assembly GCA_027295435.1. Lineage (GTDB taxonomy): Bacteria > Planctomycetota > Phycisphaerae > Phycisphaerales > SM1A02 > JADFFQ01. Next base: position 1,042 of record JAPUKX010000357.1, read on the forward strand.
GTCAAGGCCGACGAACGTACCGCCACATATAAAGAGAATGTGGGTGGTGTCCATCTGAATGTATTGCTGCTCGGGATGCTTGCGCCCGCCCTGTGGCGGGACGTTGGCGATGGTGCCCTCAAGCATCTTCAGCAGCGACTGCTGCACGCCCTCGCCGGAGACGTCGCGGGTGATCGAGACGTTGTATGATGTCTTGCCGATCTTATCGATCTCGTCGATGTAGATGATGCCGCGCTGAGCGGCTTCGCGGTCATAGTCGGCGGCCTGAAGGAGCTTCAGCAGCAAGTTCTCGACGTCTTCACCGACGTAGCCGGCCTCGGTGAGGGTGGTGGCGTCGCCGATGGCGAAGGGCACGTTGAGCACCCGAGCCAGCGTCTTGGCCAGCAGCGTCTTGCCGGTGCCGGTGGGCCCGATGAGCAGGACATTGGATTTGTCAAGCTCGACCGGAGAATCCTCGTTCTCAATCTGGGTCAGCCGCTTGTAGTGGTTATGCACCGCCACCGCCAGCGCCTTTTTCGCGTATTCCTGCCCGATGACGTACTGATCGAGGAACTCCTTGATCTGGCGCGGGGCGGGAATGGCCGTAAACAACGGCCGAGCGCTGCTTACCCGCCGTCGCTCCTGGCGGAAAATGTTCTGGCACAGGTCAGTGCAGTTGGAGCAGATGTAAATGTCGTTGGGACCTTCGACCATGGGCCCGACCTCGCGAGAGGTCTTGCCGCAGAAGGAGCAAGTGGTGACTTTTCGGCCCCGGAACCCACTATCTCCGCCGCCGCTACCACGTCCGGAACCTCCCCGGGGCGGACCGCCGCCTTCGGTCTTGAACCCGCCGGTTGAGAGGGCTGAGCTTTTGGTTGGTCCCCGACGGCTCCCTCCCGAACCGCTCGCGTCGAGCGGCGTCAGCGTCGAGGGCGGGTCAGACTGCTGCGAGCTACTCATATCTTCCTCAAGATGTGACGGAACGATCGCACATCGCACCCGGCCGGGGTGTGCTGGTCTCCAGCATAGTGTATCGGGCTTCATCCACAACGTCTAAAGGTTCCACTGTGAATCACCATTCGATGCACAGATAACCCGTTCTCGATAGAATGTCTCGGGCTCGCGGGCCCTCTCACTCAGCCGAATCGGCGTCCCGCTGGTCAGGTCCGATCTGCTCCTCACCGGTGTTCGGCCCCGCGAAACGTCCGATTATCGCGGCCTTGGCCCGCTCGAACTCGTGGTCCGTCAGTTGGCCGGCCGCATGCAGGTCGCGAAGCTGCTGGAGCGTGAATCCATCCGCAGACTGCGGCCCCCGGCGGTGCAGGGATCGCCGCAGCGCGTAGATTGCTACCGCGCCGAGACACACCAACACCAGCAGCGCAACCAACCATGGAAAGATCTCTGACAGGAGGTTGGCATGGCGCGGATCGCCGGTGCTGCTGAGCGAAAGACCTACGCGCATAGGGGCACTGTAACGGCTGCGGGCACCCGGCTGCGCGGCGGTCGCTGCTACTTTTTCCCCGGGGTTGTCTTCTTGTGGGGCGCGGTCCCTGACGTCGCAGGCTTTCTAGCGGTCTTGGCGGTCTTCTGCTTCTTTTCCGCAGGAGGTTCGGCCGTTGTAGCCTTCCCCGGGCCCGATTTAGCCCATTCGTCAGCGGAGATCTCCTTCACGGTGGCCTGTGCGATCACACGGTCAGCGGCCTTGTGCTCGCGTAACACGCGGGCTACTTCGCCCAAACGACCGGTTCGCGCCAGCTCGGATCGCAACTGCTCCGGCCGCTGGCCGCGATGGATGGCGATCGCGGCGAGGCGACCGTTGATCTCCTGCTGCGATACCTCGATGTTAAAGTGGCCAGCCAGCCGGCGAAGAAGGAAGGCAAGCTTGAGGCGATCACGAGCTTGAGCCTCGGATTCGGCACGAATCTCGGCCAGCCGGCCTTCGACCTCATCGGGGGTCAGGCCGCGGTACAGCAGCTCGATGCGGTGGCCCTCAAGGCTGCGCGCGACCTGAGCGGCCGAAAGCTTCTCGGGAAGCTCAAAGTCCACGCCGCCCAGCAGATAGTCGTAGACCTGCTCACGCATGATGGTGATTTGTTCTTGATCACGTCGCTGTTGCAACGTCAGCCTGATCTGCTCGCGCAGGTTCTCTTCGCTGCCAAGGCCGTACACCTCAATCAACCGCTGGGCAGTTGCCGGCTCTGTGCGTTCGGCAGCGGTCAGCCGCAGGGTCATCGTCAGCTTTGCGCCACGGAGGTCATCTCGCTCGTGAGCCTCGGGACCGATCGTCTCGATGATGACCGTATCGCCGATCTGATTGTCTTTGAGCAGGTCTTGGAGGTTCTCGACCATGAGGCCGAGCACCGGGCCGCGACCACCCTCTCCCGTCCCCGGGAAGATGATAACCGCCTGGTCCTCCTGGAAGAATGGTTCCTTCTCGTCGTTCTTGGTGACCGTCACGTGTGCGAAGAGCCGATCGCCCGGCTGGAAATCGTCTTCAATCCGATTCGGCGTACCGAGCTGCTGCAACTGGCGCGTGAGTTCCGTTTCGATGTGCTCCTCGGTGATCTCCAGTATGGGTTTGTTGATCTCGACCCCTTCGAGCGGCGGCAGCTCGAATTCCGGAACGACCTCGACATCAAACACGAAGGTAAGCGGCTTGCCCTCTTCGATATGCAGTTTGTCTGTCGGTTCGGTCGGTTCGGGCTCGCCGACGGGCTCAACGTGGTGTTCTTCGATTGCCTTGGCGTAGGCGTCGGCGATGAGTTTGTTCTTCGTTTCATCGCGCATCGCTGTGCCGAATCGCTTCTCCAGCAACCGCCGAGGGACCTTGCCGCGGCGAAAGCCGGGAATGGAGGTCTCGTTAGCCAGTGTGCCAAGGGATTCTTTGAGCTTCTGGGCGACGGCCTCGCTGGGGATGGTGATCGTAAGCCGCTTCGTCGCCGGACCGACATCCTCGATCTCGACCTTGTTGGCGGTCTTGCCAGCGGGCTGGGGAGTGGTGGAGGTGGCGTCCGCCATCGAGCAGTTCTCCGCATTCCATTCCGTCGGGGCGCAGTACGATACCACAGCGACGCGACGGAACAAAGCACGGGTAGCCCCGGGT
>JAPUKX010000358.1 GCA_027295435.1 Planctomycetota bacterium
TTACAAAAACCTTTTGGGCCGGAATGACAGCGTGGGACCCATAACCAGAGTCGCCCCCGCCCGGGGTGTGCCTAATGGGCGGCACCTATTTCCCTGTGGTTCATCGAAACCACAACTTTGGCAAATTGCTATGCCGTCGAATTGGAGCCGTCCACCGCATCAGAAGCGGACGTTCGCCGACGGTTGAATCAGGCGTCCGTGGGCTATGATAGTTCGTCCAACAGTGCTTTCGCGTCCTTGAGGTCCGTGGTGTCGAAGCCTTCGGTGAACCAGCCATATACAGGCGCGAGCAGATCGCGAGCCTCGTCGCGCTTCTTGTTCTCGCCCCAGAGGCGCGCGAGGCTCGTCGCCGCGCGTAGCTCCAGCGATTTCGCCTCGTGGCCACGGGCGACCTCGATGGCGTGCCGGAACGCGGCCTCGGCCTTGGCGCGGTTCCGCGCCAAGCGGGCGAGCAGCAGCTCTCCCCTGACCCGATTGGCTTCCGCCTCGTACCAGCGCTCGCCGCCCGTCTCCATGACCGCTTCGGCCTCATCCAGTAATTTCAATCCCTCTTCGGCAGTGCCCGCCTCGCCATAGGCTTCCGCCAACCACACGAGGTACATCGGCATGAACACCCCCGAATGTTGAGTCCGAAATGTGGTCAGCCCTTCCTTCATTGAGGCAATGCCATCCGCGACACGCCCCTGCGCAGCAAGCGCCCGACCCAGCGACATGCGCGCGAACCCCGTCCAGAATGGAAGCCCATGCTCGGCAGTAAGCGCCAGGATCGAGTCCGCGTTTCGCCGTGCCCCTTGCCAGTCGCGGCGCAGGCTATCGAATATCCCGCTTACGCTCAGCGCGTACCCCAATGTATTTGCATGGGAGAACGCCCGGGCAAGGTCGAGCGCCTCTTGGCTATGCTCCAAGGCTTGATCCGGATGGCCGAGTAACCACAGGTTCCATTGCAACATGCTCAGAGCCGCAACCTTGACATCCTGCCCGTAAAGGAAGGTCAGGGATCGGTGTCGTTCGGGCTGGTAAAGCGCGACGGCTTGCTCCAGATGCCCCCGGGCGACCGTAAGGTTGCCGATAAATTGCGAATCCGTTCCAAGGAGCCGATGGCCGACCATGCGGAGGGCGTCATCTTGTTGGCTTTCGGCGAGGTTTAGGAACTCCTCCCCCAACTGGTGGGCATTCGTCATCCGGCCTGACACAAAATGAAACGCATGCGTGCCATACAATACGGGAAAAATCTCCGGGGTGTCGCCGATCTGCTTGCAAAGCTCGAGCGCTCGGGCATAGGTGCGTTCCGTTTCGGGCGCGGTGTAGCCCCGGACGGCGATCAGCGGTCCGGTTAGAGCGATCTGTAGCGCGAGCTCCTGCTTGGCGTGCTCCGGCGTTTCGGGCGAGGTCTCGAGCAGTTCGAGGCCCCTGGTAAGGTGCGCAATGGCCTCCAGATTGGCCGAACGCTCCGCCGCCCGTTGGCCCGCGCGGTGGAAGTGAGGGATGGCCGCTTCGGCGAGCCCGGCTTCGGAAAAGTGCTGGGCCAGGAGTTCTGGTTGGGTCTCCGCCGTCTCGGGAAAACGCTCTTCGATGACCTGCGCCACACGTGCGTGATGCTGTTGGCGGGTACTCTTCAGGAGCGATTGGTAGGCGGCTTCCTGGACGAGCGCATGCTTGAACTCGAAGGTCTCATTAGGGGCGAGGCCGCGGCGATAGACGAGGCCGGCCCCGACCAGTTGCTCAAGCGCTTTGTCAAGGTCGTCGCGGCCAAGTGGCGAGACGGCGGCGAGTAGTTCGTGCTCGAACATCCGGCCCAGCACGGCAGCGAGCTGCGCCACCTCCTTGACTGGCGCCAGGCGGTCGAGGCGCGCCATTAGCGAATCCTGGAGCGAGGCCGGAATTGCGAAAGGCGGCAATGGCCCGGTCAGCACATAGCCGTCGCCGTCCTCTTTCAGCACTCCCGATTCCAGCACCGTCTTGGTCAGCTCCTCGACATAGAGCGGCACACCGTCGGTCCTGGCGATGATCTGATCGAGGACCTCGCCGGGCAGCGCCTTGCCGCCGGTCACGTTCGCGACCATCGCGGCGGCGTCCCGGCGGCCCAGGCGGTTGAGGGCGAGTGAGGAGATGTGGGTCTCGCTCGCCCAGGGCGGCTCGAACTCGGGCCGGTAGGTGATTATCATCAGCACGCCCGCCGCGCTCAGCCGCGCGATGGCCAGGCCCAACAACTCGACGCTCGAAGGGTCAATCCAGTGGGCGTCCTCCACCACTATGAGAACGGGGGCCTGCGCCGCCATGGCCTGGAAGACCGAGACGATGGCCTCCAGCGTCCTCGCCTTCAGCTGCTCCGGGGCGAGTTCCAACGGCGGGTGGCGACCGTCCGCGGGGATCGAGAACAGCGACGCGAAGAGCGGTGCCGTCTCTGCCACCGCCAATCCGATAACTCCAAGCACAGCCTCGAGCTTGTCCAACTTCTGAGCCGGGGCGTCGTCGCGCGCGAAGCGAAGCGCCCGCCCGAACTGGTCGATTGCCGGGTACAGCGCACTGTTCCGGTGATAGGCCGAGCAGTAATAGAGCACCCGGCTATGGGATTCATCCTCTAGCCGCTCGCGAAACGCCCTCAGAATCCGCGACTTGCCGACCCCGGCCTCGCCGGAGAGCAGCAC
>JAPUKX010000359.1 GCA_027295435.1 Planctomycetota bacterium
ACCCCCCGGCTGGTAGAAACAATGGCGATTCCCAGGCCTTGGAGCGGCCGAGGCAGATCGCTCATACGACAATAGACCCGCCGACCCACCTTGGACACCCGATCAATGGCATGAATAATCCGCTCGCCGCGGGGGCCGTACTTGAGATTGATCCGAAGGACGCCCTGACGTCCATCATCAATCACATCGTGCACCTTGGTGTAACCCTCTTCACAAAGCACCTCAGCCACTCCCCGGTTGAGCTTGTTGTTGAGGCAGTTGACGTACGGTGCGTCATTGCGCACCGCGTTTCGGATTCGAGTGAGCATGTCGGCGGTGAGGTCTTGTTGGGACATTGGATGCTCCGCAGGGGGCAGGGGTCAGGAGTCAGAGGCCGGCCTCGTCATCGTGCCTCATGCCTCATGCCTAGGCCCTCATCTCTACCAGCTAGCCTTGCGCATACCGGGGATCATGCCGCGCAACGCCAGTTCGCGCAGAACGAGCCGGCTGACCCCGAACTTGCGATACACCCCGCGGGCACGCCCGGTGATCTGGCATCGGTTGCGCTTCCGCGTGGAGAACTTCGGTTCCTTGGCCATCTTGACGAATACACGTTTGCTTGCCATACAAGGGTCCCTATCAAGCGAAGAGTGCGGGCCTTTGGGCTGCACCTTCTAAGACTACGTCTGTTCTTCTCGCCTCACGAACGGCATCCCGATCTCCTGCAAGATGAACTCGCTCATCTGGGGGGTTGAGTTCTCAAAAACGATGTTGATGTGCATTCCGTGAGTGAAGTTGACCTTGGCCATATTGATTTCCGGCCAGACCGCCTGCTCGACCAGGCCGAGGGAGTAGTTGCCGCAAGAATCGAATGAGGTGAGCTTGAGTCCGCGGAAGTCACGCATCCGCGGAATCGTCAGGTTGATCAGCCGGTCGAGAAAATGCCACATGCGGTCACGGCGGAGGCTCACCATTATCGCCGAAGGTGATCCTTCGCGAACCTTGAAGTTCGACACCGATTTCTTGGCCTTGATGATGATCGGTTTCTGGCCGGTGATGGTGGTCAGGGTGTCGGTGACGGTGTCGCGGACTTCAGGGCGCAACTTCTGGTTCTCCAGGAAGCGGCCGATGCCGCAGTTCACGACGACCCTGCAGGGCTTGGGAACCTGATGAACATTGCGCAGGCCGAACCGCTTCATCAGCGCCGGCGCGATGGTCTGCTGATATAGCTTTCGGAGGCGGGGAAGTTGTTGCGTAGCGGCCATGGAGAGATTCCTATTCCTTGACCTTGGTCTTTCGGCCGGCCTGCTTCGCCCTGGGACCGTGCAGCTTGTGCAGCTCCTTGCCGCCCCGGACGGCAACGCGGACCTTGGAGCCATCGGGCTTGGTCAGGAAACGAACCCGGGTGGGCTTGCCCCCAACAACGGGACTCACGTTGCTGATCCGAATCGGCATCTCCCGTCGGACGATTCCACCCTGCGGATTGGCTTGGGTGGGTTTGAGGTGCTTGGCGCGGATGTTGATGCCCTGTACCACCACGCGGTCCTGCTTGGGAAGCACCCGCAGCACCTCCCCGGTCGCACCTCGATCGTTGCCTGCGGTGACGATGACCGTGTCGCCTTTGGTGATATGCCGTGGCATGTCAGACGACCTCCGAAGCCAGGGAAACGATTTTCATGTAGTTCTTCTCACGCAGCTCCCTGGCTACCGCGCCAAAGATGCGGGTGCCGCGAGGGTTGCCGTCCTTCTCTATCAGCACGCAGGCGTTGGAGTCGAATCGGACGTACGAGCCATCAGCGCGACGGGTGGGGAACTTCGTGCGGACGATCACCGCCTGAACCTTGTCGCCGGATTTGATCTCGGCGTTCGGCAATGCCTTTTTCACCGCGCAAACCACTCGGTCCCCCACGCCAGCGGTCCGGCGAGTGGACCTGCCGCGGGCCGTCGAGCCGCCCAGTACGCCGATCACCAAGACCACCTTGGCCCCGCTGTTATCAGCCACAGTCATCCGCGATTCCTTCTGGATCATCGCGAGCACCTTCGATCAACGGCAGGGGTAACCCGTCTCATGAATCCTTCGCCTCCGACGGGATCACGGTCCGAAGCGCCTCCGCAGCATCCGGCAGCGCCGCCGAGGAGGAGTCTGAGGCCGACTTCACCACCCGCACGAGCACCCAGGATTTTTCCTTGGAAATCGGGCGGCACTCAGCGATCTCGACGCGGTCACCCTTCTTCGAGACGTTCGCCTCGTCGTGCACGTGCAACATCGTGCGCCGGCGAATGTACTTGCCGTACTTCGGATGTCGCACGGTGTAATGGATAGCCACCTTGCGGGTCTTCTCCCGGGCATCGGATTCCACGACGCCGACGCGTCGGGGCGAGCGCTGCGGAATCTTGATTTCTTTCAGATGACCCACGGCATCTCCTAGCTTTCCTTCGCCTGGGGCTGAGTGGACGAACGTCTCCGACGCATGTGGCTCTCAGTCAACAGCCGGGCGATATCTCGGCGAGCCTTGAAGAACTGGGAGGTATCCTCGATCTTCTCCGTCACTGCTTGTGTGCGAAGATCAAATCGCTTGCGGCGCAACCGCAGCGTCTCGACTTCGATCTCTTCATCGCTGAGCTTGTGAACTTCTTTGGCGTTCATGTGGACGATGTGGCAAGTGTACGGGGTTGGGATCTGGAGCTTAGACGGCCAGGCGTCTCCCGACAAAGCGGCAGCGGATGGGCATTTTGTGGGCGATACGGGCCAGGGCCTCCTTGGCCGTGTTCTGCGGCACTCCGGCGATCTCGTAAAGCATGGTGCCGGGTTTAACGCGGGCGGCCCAGTACGCGGTGTCCGCCTTCCCTTTACCCATTCGCGTTTCCAGGGGCTTCTTCGAGACGGGCTTGTCGGGGAAAATCCTGATGAAGACCTTGCCCTGGCGGCGCAGGAAGTGCTGAGCAGCGATGCGGCCGGCTTCAATCTGTCGAGCCGTGACCCAATGTATCTCCAGCGCCTGGAGGCCATAGTCGCCGAACGCAACATAGTTGCCGCGAGTCGCCCGGCCCTTGAGGGTACCGCGCTGCTGCTTACGGAACTTGATTCGTTTGGGCATTCGCATCGGATAAGTTCCTCACGTGCCGGCCGGTGCAGCTCTCACCGCCGTCCGCGGGCGCGACCACGAGCGCCGGCCGCCTTGGAATCGAGCTGCTCCTCTTCACGATCGGTATACATTCCTTTGAAGACCCACACCTTCACGCCGATCGTGCCGTAGGTCGTCAGGCTATGCACGCAGGCGTAATCCACGTTGGCCTGAAGCGTCGAAAGTGGGATCGAGCCCAGCCGCGTCTGGAACTTGCGCGACATCTCAGCCCCGCCGAGGCGTCCGGAGAGCAGGATGCGCACGCCCTTGGCGCCCGCGTGCATCGCCGCTTCACATCGCTGCTTGACCATCCGCCGGAAGTTCGTCCGCTTCTTCATTTGCTCGGCAACCGCCTCAGCGATGAGCCTCGCGTCGGTATCGGGGCTTTTGATCTCGACGATCTTCGCCAAGACCTTGCGCCCGGTGAGGGCCTGCAGATCCTGGGTGAGCTGATCAATCTCTTGACCTTTGGGACCGATGACCAGACCCGGGCGGGCAGTCTTGAGGATCACGGTGAGTTCTTCGCGCGTCCGTTCGATGTGAATATCCGATACCGCCGCGAAGGGAGGCGTGCGGTTGAGGCGCCGGTCCACAAACTCGCGGATTCGATAGTCCTCCACCAGCAGCTCGGCGAACAGCGCCTTGGGTGCGTACCAGCGGGACTTATGTCCTTCGGTGATGCCGACACGAAATCCGAATGGGTGCGTCTTCTGCCCCATGGGTCAGATCCTCTCGTCCAGGGCGATGTAAAGGTGGCTGCTGGCCTTACAGAATGGATGGGACCGGCCACGATCCTTGGGTCGCCAGCGCTTCAGCCTCGGCCCTTCATCGACCCGCGATTCACAAACATAGAGATTGCGGACGTCCGCATCGCCCTCCTCGGCATTGGCAATCGCGCTGCGCAGGACAGCCTTGAAATACCATGCCGCACGCTTCCTGGCAAATTGCAGCGCGGTGAGCGCCTCGTCGATCTTCTTGCCGCGGATCATCTGGGCCACCAGGCGAGCCTTGCGAGGCGCGATGCGTGCATATCGATGGGTTGCTCGGTAGGTCATGGGATTCGCCAAACGTAGCGGCTGTGATCAGTGGCGCAGCTTGACCCTATCCTTCTTTTGGGTGTGCCCCCGAAACATCCGGGTGGGGCTGAACTCGCCGAGCTTATGGCCGACCATGTCCTCCGTGCAGAAAACGTCGGTGAAGTGCCGACCGTTATGCACCTGGAAGATGTGGCCGACGAACTCGGGAACGATGGTGCAGGCTCTCGCCCAGGTCTTGATGGGGAGGCGCTTGTTCTGCGCATTGAGCCGCTGAACCTTCCCGTAGAGCTTCTCGTCAACGTATGGGCCTTTTTTGAGCGATCGTGACATAGGGGGAGGGCCGGGATTAGGAATTAGGGGTTAGGGGTTAGGGGCTGACGAATCTTGGTGTCTTGGCGCCTCGGTTTCATTAGACTTTCAACTGTCCGTATCGCCTTGATTTTCGGCGACGAAGGATTCGAGCGTCGGTCCATCTGCCGCGGGGCCGGGTGCGTCCACCCTTGGACTTGGTGCCGGAGGCACTGGCCGGCTCGCGTCGGCCCTTGGATCGGCCTTCGCCACCCCCCAGTGGATGGCAGGCGTGATCCTTGGCCACTCCACGGACCTTCGGCTTGCGCCCCCGCCATCGGTTCCGGCCGGCCTTGCCCAGCTTGATGTTCTGATGATC
>JAPUKX010000036.1 GCA_027295435.1 Planctomycetota bacterium
AACGGTACTCCGAATCGACGACAGCGTGGAGAGCCTGCAGGCGCTGTGCCGTGGGCACCACAGCCAGAAGACAACGCAGGAGGGTAGAGGGATCTTAATCCCTGGGGCTTAACCGATGCGGATCGCCCCGCACTCCGGGCATGCGTCGTGGTCAGCGTGGCGAAGGTCGTAGCCGCAGGCCACACACAGCCCGCGCTTGCGGCGGATGTGGCGGCGGATGTGTCGGCGAAGGGTGAACGGGCCAGGGATGAGCCGCCAGAGAATCGCGGCATAGAAGATCGCGTTGATCGCGAAGCCGGGCCAGACGGGGTAAACCGGAAGTGCACGGTATTCGGGCCACCAATTGTTCTGCCGTTGGGGCAAGAGGAGACCGTGGCGAACAAATGGCCTTTCCACCCAAAGATTCCCAGCAGAAGGTTGGTACAACATCTGGCATCGGAGTGATCGCATTGGCCAGCCAGCGACATGATCATGGGCTTCGGTGAAGTCGGAACTATCATCCCCGCGCCGAACCCGAGCTGCGAATGACCAGGAAGGCAGGTCAAGTTCTCGCTGGATGTAATCTCTCTGACGTGGTGACCTCTCCATTCTTCCACGGAGCGACTCGACCTGAGCCAAGGTCATCTCACCTATGTCGAAGTACCGGATGGTTGTGCGAGCAAGATCACTAAAGATCCCGGCAAAGTGGCATCTGCCATCCTCATGGAAGAAGATGTACCTCGAAGACGGGCGGATCTGGAAACTCCTCGTCTCGCGTACTACCAAGCCCCACGCCACCGCCACGTTCACAACCACCCCCGCCAGCAGGAAGATCGCCAGTGTGAACAGGCGGCGTTTCACGATACAACGATAGCCGAGCTATGTCCTACCCGTCCTCCCAACCCGCGCCCAGCATCTCGCCCAGCAGCATGACCGCATCCAGCAGATCGTCGTGGTGGACGAGACGCCGCCGGATAGATAGTGGCCGGTGGCTTGATCCCACAAGCCAGTTGACGACGACGGTGGCTCGGGCAAGAAAAGATCTCGGCGGGGATCGGCCGGGGCACCGGTCTCCGCCGGATGAAGGCAGCGCGGCTCGGCGCATTCACCGCCCGGCCACGCTCCCGTCCGCAGCGTCAGATCGGTGGCATCGACGGCGTGGTCGCCGTGGTGCTCACCTGGGCCCGACATCAATCCACGGGCAGGACCATGCGTCGGCGATGCTCCATTGCGACCTCCATGATCTGGCGGCTCTGCTGCGGCGTGACGTTGATGAATCGCAGGCCGACGTCGAATCGGCGCGGCCCCAGGCGCTTCGACCAGGCCACCTCCGCCTGCAACTTCAGCGGCTGGTCGAGTTCGAGTAGTTCGACCTTGACGGTGCCTTTGAGATCCTTGGTACAGTTGACGCGCAATTCCTCGGCTCCAAGTTCGACCACCTCGCCGAAGTTGCACTTCAGCATCTCCTGCGGCAGTCGAGGTTTGCCGGGCCGCGCGGTCCGCGCTGGTTGCGGGGAATCCTGGGGAACGGCTTGCTTGGCCAGTGCGATCGTGAACCAGATCCTGAACCCACCCTGATCCGGGAGTTCGAACGCGAACTCCCCCTGCATCTGTGAAATGAGCTGCCAGGCGACGGCGGCCTGGTATTGGCTGGGGACCGCCTCGCCGGGTTTGATGTCCGACGGAAGCGTCTTCATCGAGAACATTGCTTCCATTTCGTCGGCCGCCACCCGGGCGCTGCCGTGGCTGATTTCAAATTGGGTCGTGACGTGCGTGACGGTGGAGCCCTCCTGGGATATCCGCAGCCGAACCTCGCCGTCATCGACGAGCCGGGTCGCCGAGTTCACCAGGTACATCAGGACCTCGCGGAGCTGCACGGGATCGCCGCTGACCGGAGATGGGACATCGCCGTCAACGGCACAGGAGATGGTGACTCCGCGCTGACGGGCGGAGTCCAGCAACAGATCTCGAACGCCGTTCGCCACCGCGCCGAGGTCGAAAGACCGGATCTTGGGTTTGTTTGCCTGCGAGTGATCGGTGCGGCCAAGCGCCTGGTCAATGAGTGTGGCCATCGCTTCTGCGGACGCTTGTGCGTTTTCCAGTTGGTTGCGCTGCGTCTCGTCCAGAGCGCTGTTGGCCAGCAGCTCCGTCATATTCATGACACCATTCAGCTGAGTGCGGATTTCCTTGGCCAAGCCGGCCTCGACCTTTCCGGCGGCAGACTTGGCTGACGACTCGGCGCGTCCCGCCGCTTCCTTGGCTTGGCGCGCCTGCGCCGTAAGGTCAGCGGTGGCGGTGAGCGCCTCGGCGTGCTTGGCCTGGACGTCGGCGAGCTCGTCTTGGAGCTCTTTGCAGCGAGTCGTCAGTCGATTGCTCTTGGCTCGGTGCTGAGAGGCCTTCTGGCGGGCCTCGATCGCGGCTTCCTTCGCCCTCTCGTGTTGCTTGAGGTTGCGGGCGATCTGGTCGCGAAGATCCTGCTCGTTGGATTCCAACGAGCTGATCACGTCCTGAAGTTTGTCGAATGACTTGCTGAGGCGGTTGTGCTCTGCCTTGGTGCGCTGGTGCTCCACCAGCGCGGCTTTCAGGTCAGCTTCGGCTCTTTCGAGCTGCTTCGCGTCCCGTGCGATCTGATCGCGGAGATCCCGCTCCTCTGCTTCCAGTGAGCTGGCTACGTCCTGGAGCTTCTGGCATGACTTGGCGAGGCGGTTGTTCTCAGCCTTGTGGCGTTGCAGTTCGGCCTGCGCCATCTTGAGATCAGCCTTGGCCTCGGTGAGCTGGCTGCGGGCGATGGCGAGCCGTTGGCCGGCCTGGCGGGCGGCAGCCTGGGCCTCCTCGGCCTTGCTCTGGAGCCGGTCGCCGGAGCGCGTCAGTTTGGAGACTTCGGACTTCATCCGGCTGGCGTCCTCCCGCAACCTGCCCATGGCCTCATCCTGCTTGGTGTCGTTTTGGACCTGGGCCGTGATGTCAACTGCGGTGGCAATGTATTCCAGGAGCATCCCGTTGCCGTCGTAGCGCGGCACGAGGAACTCACGGATCCAGCGGTGCTCGCCATCGCCGCCCAGCATGCAGTACTCGATCTGGCGTTCCTCGCCGGCACGCCCGGCATGGGTCATGATCGTGTCGAGACACTGTTGGCGGTCATCCGGATGCACGCATTCCAGCCAGCCGCGTTCCGCCAACTCCTGCTTCGGCTTGCCCGTGAAGTCCAGGTAACGCGAATTGAACCGCGTCCGGCTTCCGTCGGGAAGGCACGCCGAGATCAACACCTCCAGCGACTCCAGCGTTCCCAGGGCAAGCGCCTCGCTTTGGCGCAAGGAACCGAGCTCCTCGTCGAGCTTGCGGGCCCTGGCGCGGTTCAGCGCGTTGGCGACGACCATCAACCACAGAACGGCGCTGACGGCGGCACCAACCAACAGCAACGGGGTCCTGGTGTTCCAGATATGCGTCTCGGCGTGCCAGAGCATCGCGGTGGCAACCAATCCCAACAGGAGGATGAGCCACGCCGGGACGTAAGCCAGATCGATGGTTGAGGGGTCCTTGGATTCGCTGGGCTCCAGCACCGCAAGCTTCAGTTCGTCGAGCTTGCGCGCCGACTTGCAATGCACGGCGAGTCCGGTTGCCTCGGTGCGGTTCACAGCGTTCGCAACGACCAGCAACCAGGTGACGATGGTGACGGCCGCGCCGATCCACAACAGCCCAGTGGGGCCGGGCCAGGGAGACGTGGCGGGCTCCCAGATCATCGCCGTCGTCACAATTCCGAGCGGCAGGGTGACCCAAGTCGTGACGTGCTTGTGGCCGGCACTTGACGCGACGTGCGGCATCTCGGCCGCTGAACTTGGCGACGCTGCCTCGCCGCCGTTCCCCGGTGACTTCAGCTCAAGGGCCAACCTTCGGGCCCGCATCCGGTGAACGACATTGGCGCTCATCAGCAGCCACAGGACGGTGCTGGCGGCGACGCCAGTCAACAGCACAGGCGCTGGGCCGTCCCAGAGCAACTGCGCCTCGGTGATCGACAGCAGGGCCGTGGCCGTGAGTCCCAGCAACGCGATCACTCGCGCTGGGCGGTAGCTCAGATCGACGCGTGGTAGGTCTGTCGTCACGGCTGTCTCTCTCCGCCCCGGATCCTCGCAATCGCCCAGGCCCCGCGATCCGTGTTCCCTTTCGCGGAGGCGGTGGTTCGATCAACCCACCAGGAACCTCGCGACCATTCAGGATGACCGACCCGGTCGAGTCTCTCCGGACCGCCGGCCGCACACGCCACACCGAGTGTCCGTACCGGTGGTCGCGACTTGATCCTGCCGTGTGAGCGTCATCACCTCCAGCGTGACGCGAGAATCCTGCTCAATCCCAATGAGCGGCCCGCCCGGCAAGCCGTCGCACGTCTACGGTGGCCGACCGCGAGGCACCGACCACCCGGCGACTTGTGCCGCTGCGAACTGCTCGACATCAATGGGGAAATCGACGGTTCATCGTCGGGCGTCAAGGGAACCGCCGACACGATTCCGATTTCAGGACCGCCTGTGCGGGGTGCGCAGCCAGCTCGCCGGACCAGCGTGACCCCGGGTTTGTGGCCTGCTGTGGTGCCCCCGGGGCCGCAGCGTGGGCCGAGTTTCGGGCTCAGGACCCCGGAAACCCCCAAATCGCTCCGCCGCACACTCCTGACGGAGGCCGAGTCTGACCGCCTCCGTTCGGCTGGGTGCTCTCTCGAGTGGTTCGTCGGCGCAGCTGCGGACAAATCGCCCCCCCCTTGGCACCGATAAGTGGTCCATGTCGTCGCCCCGTTCGCAAAGGGACCACCCGCCAGCGCCAAAGACACCGCACCGTGGCGATCCCGCCCTCCACCGTGGCCGCGGTGCTCGTGGCCGGTGGCCTCACGGGCGTGCTCGGTCTGTGCGGCCTTGCCTCCGGGAACAAGATTCCGCTCGTGGGAGCGATGATCAATACGCTCAGCCCGGTCAATCTGCTCTGGGCGATCGTCTATCCTGCAAAGGCCATCCTGACCAGCTCAACACAGAACGAGATCATGACCGCACGGATCAGCATGGTCGT
>JAPUKX010000360.1 GCA_027295435.1 Planctomycetota bacterium
CCCGCATCGGCTACTTCACCACCACGCACCGTGATGTGGGCAAGCCCGGGGCCGATACGCCATGGGTCCGCTACATCAACCGCTGGAAGCTGGAGAAGGCCGACGCCAAGCTCAAACTCAGCCCGCCCAAGGAGCCCATTATCTTTTATCTCGAGCACACGACGCCGGTGCGCTATCGCCGATGGGTGCGCGAGGGGGTGCTGGAGTGGAACAAGGCCTTTGAAGAGGTCGGGCTTCTCAACGCCATCGAGGTCTACCAGCAGGACGTCCGGACCGGCGCCCACATGGAAAAGGACCCCGAAGATGCCCGCTACAACTTCGTGCTGTGGACCAACGCCGGCATGGGCTTCGCCATCGGCCCCAGCCGCGTTGATCCCAACACCGGCCAGATCCTCGACGCTGACATCGTCATGGACGAAGGGTTCATCACGAGCTGGGTCCGGGCGTGGAAGCAGCTGATCCCCGAAACGGCGATGGAGGGCTTTGGGCCTCAGACGCTGGCCTGGCTCGAAAACCACCCGGATTGGGATCCGCGGGTGCGGCTGGCCCCGCCGGCCGAACGCGCTAACGTGCTGGCGGAGCTGGCTTGGCAGCGCGCCACCCGGCAGCTCGACCGCTTCGCCGGCCACCCCGCCGCCAATACCGATCCGACCCTGCTCGGCGACGATCTGTACGACGGTCTGGTCGGGCGGGTCAGCCAGATCAACGGCGCCTGCACTCATGCCCTGGCCAAGTCCATCGATGTTGCGCTGTTCCGCCTCGGACCCGATCTATTCGCCGAGATTGCTCGCGGTGACGATGACGATGACGATGAGGATGACGAGAAGAACGGCGACGATGAGGAAGATGAAGACGATGAGGAAGACGAGGAAGAGGAAAAAGAGCAGATGCTCGACGGCGTTCCCGAGTCGTTCATCGGCCCGCTGCTCAAAGATGTTGTCATGCACGAGGTGGGACACACCCTGGGCCTGCGCCACAACTTCAAAGCGTCCAGCATCTATAGCATTCAGGAAATGAACACCGAGCAGTTCAAAGGCAAAGCACAGACCGCCTCGGTGATGGACTACAACCCGATCAACATCAACTTCGATGACGGGCCGGTGCAGGGTGATTACACAATGGTCACCATCGGCCCCTACGACCACTGGGCCATCGAGTACGGTTACAGCTTCGAGAAGAACCTCAAACCGATCCTCAGCCGTGTCTCGGAGGCTGAACTGCCCTACGCCACCGACGAGGACACGTGGGGCCCCGATCCGTTGGCCCGTCGCTTTGACTACGGCTCCGATCCGCTGGATTACGCGGAGTCGCAGTTGCGGCTCGTCCAACACTTGCGGACGAAGATTCTCGATCGGGTGGTCAAAGAGGGCGACAGTTGGGCCAAGGCCCGTCAGGCGTATGAGATCCTGCTCCGGGTCCACTTCCGCGCGGTGGCCATCGCCACGAACTGGCTGGGCGGCGCCTACGTGAACCGCGACAAGAAGGGTGATCCGGGCGAGCGCGATCCGGTCGTCGTGGTGTCCGCCGACAAGCAGCGCCGGGCGCTTGCGTTCGTATTCGAGAACGCCTTGCGGGACGAGGCATTCGGCCTGACCCCCGAGCTGCTGGCCAAAATGACCGTTGACAAGTGGTGGGACGAGGGCGGATTCCGCGATATCTTCGCCGACCCATCCTGGCCGGTTCACGACCGCATCATGGGCATCCAGGCCGCGACGCTGACCATGATGATGAATCCCACGACGCTCAATCGCGTCTACGACAACGAATTCCGTGTGCCCTCGGACCAAGATGCCCTCACCCTGCCTGAAATCCTCTTCGGCATCAGCGATGAGATCTGGTCCGAGCTCGATGACAAGTCGCTCAACGGAACCTACACCGCCCGGCAGCCGATGATCTCCAGCCTTCGACGCAACCTTCAGCGCGAGCACCTCGAGCGGTTGATCGACCTGAGCATGCTCGACACGGGCTTCGGCGCTTCGGGCAAACCGATCGCGAATCTCAGCTGCCATAAGCTGCGTGAGCTGCGCGACAAGATCGACCAGGTCCTGGAGCAAGGCGCCGAGAAGATCGACCCATACACGAACGCTCATCTGGGCGAGGCGATGGTGCGGATTGACAAGGCGCTGGACGCCCAATACATCTACAACCTTGATGACATCCGGGTCGGCTTCAATATGCCGTTCTTCTTCGGCCAACCGCAGCCGGACTCCGGCACCCAGCAGTGATCGCTTAGCCCACTGCTTGGACGCTCAACCTCGACAACGGGCCGCCTTCGGGCGGCCCGTTTTTCGCTTGCGAAAGGCGCCGCGTGGCAATCGGCTGTGAGCCCCGCATCGCCTTTCCGGGCTCGCCCAGAGGTACGCCTAGACTGAAGTGCTCCCTCAAGAGGTTCGGCCTCTTCTGGGTGTCCTCTGTGCACTGGGTGGTGACGTTTCCCGGCTAGGCACTCGTGCCTTCGGCGAGGTGCTCCTGCGTCCAGACTTCGTTGCCGGTGATGGTTGAGTTGACGCCGGCGGGCAGGGACAGATGAAGCGTGACAGGGTTGATCAACTCGATCTCGCCGGAGACCTCGTGGACGCCGGTCCTGAACGCGGCTCCGCCCCAGTCCACCAGCAGGGCGCCGCAGGGCAGGCCGGAGTGCCGCAGCAGCCGAGACCCGTGGCTGCGCGGGTACCAGCTTGCCGCGGCGAGCTGGACGTTGATCAGCTCACCCTGCAAATGTTCGGGAATCGCGATC
>JAPUKX010000361.1 GCA_027295435.1 Planctomycetota bacterium
GCGCTGGAGATGCCGATGTATCCAACCTTCAACAGCCGCTGAAGCAACGACTGCCTGATCTCCACGTTGCGGACATGGTCGTGCAGCACTTCAGAGGTGTATCTGCGGATGATGCCCTCGCGGCGGATGGTCCGCTTGTTGGAGATTGTCAGCTTCACCCACAGACGCGCCGTGATATACCAGATGACCCACCACATCGCCGCGGCCAGAATCATCAGCAGGCCCACCCACGGCAGCCAGCTCCAGAGGCGGTCGTTGAGAGTGGTCGCCACCGCCAGGGCCGCTCCTCCCGCCAACAGCCCGGTCATCAAGAGGTATCGAAACGGATGGGCCCGAAACATCGCCGGGCGAATGACACAGATGTCCCGCTCCGGGGCGGCATCCGGCGGCAGCTCCTTCGTTTGCGAGGCCTCGGCCGGCGGCATGCGATTGACGTCGCCGCAATGCGGGCACGGCACCTTGCCCCCGGCTTGCTTGGGGGAGACCTCGAACACCCGCTCGCAGTTGTCGCACTCGATTTCGATCACGCACCCGACCCTCGGGCCGCACCACCGGCCGACCACATCACTGTACCAACTCCCCGGCAGCAGCGGTCAATCGCCAGAGGTGCGGACCTCCCCCAGCCGGTGGCATGACCGCGGGCTCAATCCGCCGCGCCGGCAGCACCCGCCGTTGATCCCGCCGCAGCGGCCCGGCTTGGTCGAACGCAAGCGGCATACCCAGCCCAAATGAACAGCAGCCCAACAAACTCGCCGACATAAAGCGCCTCGACCATATCCGCTTTGGCCATCACGCCGCCGACGCCCGGCAACATCGCCCCAAACGCGATCAGGCCGTTGCCCACCGCCCGCGCCCCCCCTGCGGTCTTACCCGCAAATCGCACTGCGCTGAGGATCGCCCCGCCGATGAGAAACAGTGCTGCGTACCCGTTGATAAGCGGCGTCATCCACCGCACCCATTGCCAGGCAAGAATCCTTCCACTCGGACGGTAGGTTTCGAGAGCCTCGATGTTGACCGGCGAAAGCAAGACCAGGACAGCCATCAGGACGATGTAAGGAACCGTCAGCGCGGTGAGGATATGGGCGGTCCTGCGCCGCAGAAGCAGATAGACGGTCCCTTGAGCCAACGGATACCCGCCAAGGAGCGCTCCTGCGATGTACCACGTCTTGGTCAGGGCGACGCTGTTGCCGGCAAGCGTGATCGCGCCTTCCAGGCCGGTGCCAAGGCCGTAGGTGAAGATCCCCCCGGCCCACCACAGCAGATGCGGGCCGCTTCGCCGCAGCGCATACCGGCGCACGAGCACCACGAAGAACACCGCCGACAGCACGGTGGTCGCGATCGGCAGGTAGTGAACCGGCTCGGGTTGGACGACCGCCAGCATCAGCGTTTCACTCGCCAAAACGTAGCATCAGTGCGCCGGCGCCGTGACCGAAGCGCACAGAGTAAATCGGCTCATTGCGGCTCCAGGACCCAATCCGGGCGCGTCGCCTGATCGGCCCCCGAAGATCCGCGCAACCCGCTGAGATGGACAGGGTGCATCATGCCGCACGGAGCGTATCATCGTTGCGCCCGCTGTGGGCCTGGGCGATACAGAATGATCCATGGCCCTGCACCCACCGACACAACACGCGATGGCTGTTGATCTCGCCGACCACCCCCGGCGTCGCTGGCCGGTGACACTCTGGCTGGGGGCCGGGCTGATCGTCGTCTGTGAGCTCCTGCTTCTCATCGACGTGCAGCAACGCGGCGTGGCGGTGTTGCCACCGCAACCGGGCCAGGGTGTCACTTCCCCCGGCGACCTGCTGGGTCATCTGGCCCGATGGGTGGCCCTGAACATGACGCCGTTGTGCTGGGTCGGCTATCTGCTGGTCATGGACGGGGTTCTGACCTGCCTTGCGCGCCGCCGCGAGGGCGAGATCAGCCGGCCGGAATCGCCCGCACGCAGCCGCCCTCGACGATTCATCATCGCCGTTGTTGTCAGCGTTGGGGTGTGGGTGTTCTTTGATTGGGTCAACTTCTCCTACATCCACGCATGGCAATACCACGGGGTCGAAACCCTCAGCCGAGCGCACCAGTACATCGCCAAGTTCATTGCTTTCGGGGCCATCTGCCCGGCGATGTTCCTCGCAGCCCAACTCTACCAGCGGCTCGGCTTGCGGCGATGTCGCACCGCAGGGCTACCCATCGGCCGGCGGTGGCAGATCATCATGGTGCTCCTGGGCGTTCCCGCGTTTCTGTTCCCCTTTCTTGTGCGCGAACCGATCGGGTGCGTGACGCTGTGGGTGAGCGTGGTGCTTCTGCTGGACCCGGTGAACCATTGGCTGGGGGCCCCCAGCCTGATCGGTGACTGGCAGGCCGGGCGATGGGGCCGCACCGCTTCGCTCATGCTCGGCGGGCTGACCTGCGGCGTCCTTTGGGAGTTCTGGAACTACTGGGCCGCCGCGAAGTGGACCTACACCCTGCCCTTTCTCGGCCCGTTTGAGCAGTACAAAGCCTTTGAGATGCCCTTGCTGGGGTTTCTCGGATTCCTGCCGTTCGCACTCGAATGCTGGGTGGCCTTCCAGACGATCCTGCTGCTGATGCAGAAGATGAGATTGCCATTGGCCGAGCCGATTCCCGATGCCGACACGCTGCTTTGACCGCAGCCACCTATCGCTCGCACGCCATCCCGTGCAGGACCCCGGCGGCGCGGGTATCATGGCCCCGGCCAACCATCAATACCTCATTGGGAGATCGTGTCATGGTCGAAACGCTTTCCACGATGATCCCACTCGGCACGCAGGCCCCGGACTTCAGCCTGCCCGACACGCAGGGCAAGACCGTTTCACTTTCCTACTTCACCGATGCGCCGGTCCTGGTGGTGATCTTCATGTGCAACCACTGCCCGTTCGTCAAGCACATCGCCGACGGCCTGGCCGAGCTCGCCCGCGATTACCAGGCCGAAGGCGTCGCCGTCGTCGGCATCAACTCGAATGATGTCGAGAATTACCCGGATGACAGCCCCCAGAAGATGGCCGAAGAAGTGAAGACTCGCGGATATCCGTTCCCCTACCTGTTCGACGAAACCCAGGCCGTCGCCAAGGC
>JAPUKX010000362.1 GCA_027295435.1 Planctomycetota bacterium
ACTGCGCAGCGGAGAAAGCGTCGAGCAGACCTATGAGCTGGTTCGCGGGGTCGTGGCGCGACTCACGGAAGACCGTCCACCTGCGCCTGACATTGCCGCGATCGCACAGCTCATTCGCGATGGAGCGTTGACAACCAGTACCGCATGAAAGAAAGCCCTCGGCGTGCACACCGTGGGCTCTGCGCGAATCGTCGTTCGCCCCAAGAGCGATCGTGTATCACTTGCCCTGGAACAGAGCGATCAATGCACCGGTCGGGTCGGTGATGACAGAAAACCGGCCGGTGCCGGGAATGTCGGTCGGCGGGACGTCGGTCTTGGCGCCGAGCTGCTCAGCCTTTTTCGTGGCAGCATCAACATCTTCGACAGCCACATGGGACAGCCAATGCGGCGGGATTCCCTCTTTGGTGGTCTTCATCATGCCGCCGACATCCTTGTCACCGGCTACGAAGATGGTGTAGGAGCCGGCCTCGACCATATCCATCTCGCGGGTCGTCCAACCGAGCAGCTGAGTGTAGAAGCGCTTGGCAGCTTCCGGATCGGGGGTCCTCAACTCGTTCCAACAGAAGGTGCTGGTGGCCGTGGCGGTTTGCTCAGCCATCGTGTCTCCTTTCGGTGGGAGGTTTGGGCAGCCTCATTATACATTCTTCGCCGAGACGGAGTTCGAGTTCGATCGCTAGACTTTCCTTGGCCACGAATCTGGAAGGAGGCTGGAACATGGTGATCGCCACGGACTCCTCAAGCCGCCCTCGCACCGTCCGCGCCCCTCGCGGACCGAAACGAACCTGCAAGACCTGGCAGGCGGAAGCGGCGATGCGGATGCTCATGAACAACCTCGACCCAGAGGTGGCCGAGAACCCGCAGGAGCTGGTGGTCTATGGCGGGCGGGGTCAGGCGGCCCGTTCCTGGGAAGCCTTTGACACCATCGTTGCATCGCTGAAGAGCCTGGAACCGGATGAGACTCTGCTGGTGCAATCCGGCAAGCCCGTCGGCATCTGCCGTACCACGCCTGATTCGCCGCGGGTCATCATCGCCAACTCGAATCTCGTCCCACACTGGGCCACGCAAGAGCACTTCGATGAGCTGGCGGCGAAGGGCTTGATCATGTTCGGCCAGATGACGGCCGGGTCGTGGATTTACATCGGCACCCAAGGAATCCTCCAGGGCACCTACGAGACCTTCGCCCAATGCGCTCGGCAACACTTTGGCGGATCGCTCAAAGGTCGGCTGTGCGTCACGGCCGGCTGCGGCGGCATGGGCGGGGCACAGCCGTTAGCGATCACCATGAACCAGGGCGTCTGCCTCTTGGCTGAGATGTGTATCGAGCGCTTGGAGAAGCGCGTGGGAAAACGCTACCTCGATGAGTTTCATCGCGATCTGGATGATGCGATCGAGCGGGCGCTGCGGGCCAAGGATGACGGCGAGTCAGTCTCGATCGGCTGGTTGGGCAACGCCGTCGATCTGCTCGAAGCGCTCATCGCGCGCAAGATAATACCGGATGTTCTGACCGATCAGACCGCAGCGCACGATCCGCTCAACGGCTACTACCCGCAGGGGTTGTCGCGTGAAGATGCCGACGCTTTGCGTCTTGGCGACCCCGATGAGTACACCCGCCGCGCGATGGAATCAATAGCTCGGCACGTTGAGCTGATGGTCAACTTGCAGAACCGCGGCGCGAGAACCTTCGACTACGGCAACAACATTCGCCAGCGGGCGTACGACAACGGATTCAAGGACGCGTTCGCCTTCCCGGGATTTGTGCCGGCGTACATCCGGCCGCAGTTCTGCCTGGGTCGCGGGCCGTTTCGATGGGTCGCGCTTTCGGGTGATCCGGACGACATCCGCACAACCGACGAGGCGATCCTCGCCCTCTTCCCGCAGGACGAGTCGCTACAACGCTGGATTCCCCTGGCTCAACAGCGCGTCGCCTTTCAGGGTCTGCCCGCCCGCATCTGCTGGCTTGGGTTGGGCCAGCGTGACAAGGCGGGGTTGAAGTTCAATGAGCTTGTGCGTGATGGCAAAGTGAAGGCCCCCATCGTGATCGGGCGGGACCATCTCGATTGCGGCTCCGTCGCGTCACCGAACCGCGAAACCGAGGGCATGCTTGACGGGTCGGATGCGATCAGCGACTGGCCGCTTCTCAACGCGATGGTCAACGTCGCCAGCGGGGCAAGCTGGGTGAGCTTTCACCACGGCGGGGGCGTGGGTATTGGATTCGCCCAACATGCCGGTCAGGTTGTTGTCGCCGATGGCACACGCGAAGCCGACAAGCGGCTGCAGCGCGTGCTCACCAACGACCCATTGCTGGGCATCTTCCGCCACGTGGATGCGGGGTATGAGATCGCCCAGAAGTGCGCCGACGAGCACCATGTCAGTATTCCCATGCGGGGGATCTAGCCGGTAGCATGGCCGGCGTGGCTGGCCTGACGATCACCAATGCACGGATTCTCACGCTGGCGGGTGAGGCGCCACCGCGGCGGGGTGATGCTTTACGCGAGCTGGGCGTCATTGAGCGCGGGTTTGTGCGTATTGAGGACGGGCGGATCGCCGAAGTTGCGGAGGGTCAACCGGAATCGCAAGAGGAAGTGATTGACGCCGAGGGTTGTGTGCTCATGCCGGCGTTCGTCGATTGTCATACCCACGCCTGTTGGGCCGGCGAGCGGTTCGACGAGTTCCAGATGAAGCTG
>JAPUKX010000363.1 GCA_027295435.1 Planctomycetota bacterium
TCCCTCGATGGCTCGGTGTCGGTCATCGTTCAGGAAGTGCACGTCACCGCATCCCACACGACAAACGAGCGCATCCTTAACACGCGGTAGTGACCAGCCCGCAACAGGTGTCGGCCGACACGAAAGAGGTTCTGCACAAGCCCGTGCACCGACAAGAAGCGTTGCGCGTGTCCGACTCTCAACTTGACAATACCTTCGAAAATCGCCGGATTGGCCGTCACGCCCCTCAGGCCGTCCTGATCGACCATCCGTTGAAGCTGTCCGCCCGGCATCAAGCTACGCCGGATGTAGTCAAACCAGACGGCCTTACCGCTCGCCTCGAGGTGACGGAGTGGATTCACGGTCTCGCCCCCATTTCAGCGCCAGTGGGTTTCCTCCAGCTTCCGGATCTTCGCCAGCCGCCGAACATGGCGCGCCTCCCCACTGAAGCGGGCTCCGAGGAACGCGTCCACCAGCTCGGCCGCCAGGGCCGGACCAACCACGCGCCCCCCGAGTACCAAGACGTTCATATCGTCGTGTTCGACCGCTTGATGCGCAGAGTAGACGTCGTGGCAAAGACCGGCGCGGATGCCCGGAATCTTGTTTGCTGCGACGCTCGCCCCAACGCCGCTTCCGCAAATCAGGATGCCCCGGTCTGCCTGCGCCGTCCGTACCGCTCGGCCGACGGCGGTCGCGGAGTCGGGATAATCCACCGGCGCCGTGCCGTGCGTGCCGAGATCTGACACCGTGTGTCCCAGTTGCTCGACCAGTCGAACCAGGAGCGTCTTGAGCTCATACCCGGCGTGGTCGGACGCGGCGACCACTCGCATCACGTGCTCTTTCGCGCCCGCTCCCGCGCCGCTTCGACGATGCGACCCGGCGTAAAGCCGAACTTCTGCTGCAGGTCCTTCAACGGGGCGGAACTCCCGAACGTCTCCATGCCGATGATGCAGCCGTCAGCGCCGACGTAGCGATCCCAGCCCATCGTGGACGCCTGTTCGACCGCCACGCGGCCTGTGATTTACGGCGGCAAGACGTCGTCGTGATACTCCCGAGACTGCTGCTCGAACAGCTCCCACGACGGCATGCTCACCACGCGCGCCTGGATCCCATCCGCCTTCAACGCTTCGTAGGCTTCTACGCACAGCGCCACCTCTGTGCCGGTGGCCAATAGCAGCACCTCGGGCTCGCCGTCGTCCGCATCCGCCAGCACATACGCGCCCTTGTGCAGACCGGTTGCCGACGCGTACCTCGTCCTATCGAATGTTGGCGTCGCCTGCCGACTCACCACGATCGCCGCTGGCTCGTGGTGCCGTTCGATCACGGCTCGCCAGGCCTCGACAATCTCGTTAGCATCCGCCGGGCGTAGGGTGATTAGGCCGGGAATCGAGCGGAGCGCCGCGAGCTGTTCGACCGGTTGATGGGTCGGGCCATCCTCGCCAACACCGATCGAGTCATGCGTGAAGACGTAGATGACCGGCAGCTCCATCAGCGCGCTCAGGCGAATCGCCGGTTTCATGTAATCGCTGAAGATCAGGAACCCCGACCCGAACGGCCGCACTTTGCTGTGCGACAACCCGTTGAGGATGGCGGCCATGGCATGCTCGCGGACGCCGAAATGCAAGTTTTGACCAGCGTAATCACCCGGCGCGACGTCGCCGGCACCGTCGAACGTCAGGCGCGTCTTGGTGGACGGCGAGAGGTCGGCAGAACCACCAACGAGCCAGGGGATCCGCCTCGCGACGGCATTCAGCACCTGGCCCGACGCGACGCGTCCGGCCACGCCCTTCACGCTCGGCTCGAACACGGGGATGTCCTGATCCCACCCCAGGGGCAACTGCCGATGCTGCATCTTATAGAGATGGTCCGCCAGGGCCCCGTGTTCCTTGCGATACATCTCGAACCGGGTCATCCACTCCGCGCGGAGCGTCTGCCCCCGCCTCGCGAGTCCTTGCCGAAAGTGTTCGCGCACCTCGTCTGGCACGAGAAATTGTGCGTCTTCCGGCCAGTCGTAGGCCCGCTTTGTCAGTCGAATCTCCTCCTCCCCGAGCGGTTCCCCATGCGCAGCGCTGGTGTCCTGCTTGTGCGGCGCCCCGTAGCCAATGTGACTGTCGACGATGATGAGCGTGGGCCGGTCGGTGGATCGCTTAAACGTCTCAAACGCGCGGGACAACATGGCGAGGTCGTTGGCATCCCCAACCCGCGTGACGTTCCAGCCGTAGCCGAGGAACCTGGTGGCGACGTCGTCGCTGTACGCCAGGTCGGTGCGCCCCTCGATCGTGATGCGGTTGTTGTCGTAGAGCCAACACAGGTTCGACAATCGCAAATGTCCGGCCAATGAGGCGGCCTCGGCCGTGACCCCTTCCATCAGACAGCCATCGCCCGCAAGGGCGTAGACGTCATGATCGATCATGTCGAATCCGGGCCGGTTGAAGTGGGCCCCCATCCACCGGCTCCCGAGCGCCATGCCCACTGACACGGCCACTCCCTGCCCCAACGGCCCCGTCGTCGTCTCGACGCCCGACGTCCAGCGGTACTCTGGATGACCGGGACATCGGCTGCCGAGCTGGCGGAAGTGCTTGATGTCATCCAACGTGACCGACGGCTCACCCAACCGCTCGTATTTCGCGTTGACGGCTTTCACTCCGCACAGGTGAAGCATCGCGTACAGCAACATCGATGCGTGTCCGATCGAGAGAACGAACCGATCGCGATTCGGCCAGATCGGATCGTCGGGGTCGAAGCGGAGGAAGTGCTGCCACAGGCAGTACACGACCGGCGCCATCGCCATCGCCGTCCCGGGATGTCCGGAGTGCGCCGTCTGGACGGCGTCCATGGCGAGCGTCCGTATCGTGGTGATGGCCAGCCGATCACGCTCTTCGCTGCTCACATCGGACTCCGTTCTCGCCGCGGCGCCGGGAGGCTCGAGCGTTCGCATCGTGAAGCCGTGTCACGCGTCAAGTACTCAGCGGTGCAAGATCCGCCAGCATCGTCGGGATCAGCTCCGAGACCGTGGGGTGAATGTGAACCGCTCGCTGGGTCACTGTGTAGGACGCCTTAGCGTATATGATGTCGAGGATTGAGTGGACGACTTCATCGCCTTCCGCACCCAAAATCGCCGCCCCGAGGATCTGGTTCGTCCGTGCGTCGACTAAAATCTTCATAAAGTCTTGGGTCTCACCCTTCTCGACCGCGCGGCAGACTCGCGTCATAGGTCGCTCCGTAAATGACCAGCCACCGGGTCGGTGCTCGCTTCAAGCCACGTCTGGTACGTTACCCATCGTAGAGCAGCGTTGGGAGACCACGCACACCGACCTGCGCTTCGAAGAGCCCGCCGGCGAGCGGCTGGGCCTGCCGAGCCTCCTGGTCGAGCCCATAGGAGGCAGACGTGACATACAATCTGTCAAGGTCCGGCCGTCCGAACACACAGCTCGTGACCTGCGCAACCGGAAGCTCGAGTATTCGGTCGATCGCGCCGTCAGGGGTGAACCGTGTCACCCGCCATCCGCCCCAGTGTGCAATCCAAACGAACCCGTCGGCGTCCGTCGTCATACCATCTGGGTGGCCATCCCCGTCGCCGAACCGCACGAAAGGACGCTTGTTGGTGAGCGTGCCGTCCGCGGCGAGATCAAACGCATAGACGGTTCGTCCAAGCGTGTCCGTGTGGTAGATCGTCTGACCGTCTGGGCTGAATGCTGGACCGTTGGTCACCACGTAGCTGCCGTCGACTCGGTGCCAGGTCCTATCCGTATCGAGGCGGTACAGGGATCCGGTCTGGCTCTTCTCCGCGTCGTCCATGGTCCCGGCCCAGAATCGGCCAGCCGCGTCACATTTGCCGTCGTTGAAGCGGTTGTTCGGGAGGTTGGGCTCCGGGCTTCCAAGCTTCTTCATCGGACCATCCGGACGATCGAGGAGGGCGAAGCCGCTCTTCAAGCCGACGATGAAGCCGCCGCGCCGGCGGCGGGCGATGCAGCCAATGGGCTCGGGTAATGGCCAACTCGCCTTGTCGCCGGTTGCACACGTGTAACGGTGAATGGCCCGAACCTTGATGTCGACCCAGTACACGGCTCCCGCGACGTCGTCCCAGATCGGGCCCTCGCCGATCAAGGCCCCTGCATTCCAGACACAGCGTACGTCACCCACAGTCTGCTCCCCGCCCGCGGTGTTGCTACCAACTCACAGTCGTCGCAGCCTCAAAAGGGCATGGGCTCTGCGAGAGAGTTGAGGAGATGGTCGGCCCCGGCCTTCTGCAGGTCGTCACGGCTGAAGTGACCGGTCGCAACGCCGAGGGCCACGGCTCCCGCAGCGTGGGCCGCTTCTACGTCCAATGGGGTATCCCCAACCACCATGACCTGACTCGAGTCGACCGGTTCACCGAGGACCCGAGCGGCTCGCTCGATCGCGCAACGGGTCAGTTCCGCACGAACAGCTGAATCGGATCCATAGCCGCCAACACAGAAGTAGTGATTGAGCTTCCCTCGCGCAAGCTTGATCTGGGCCGCAGCCTCCACCGCGCCGGTCGTGATCCCAAGAAGGATCCCTTCACCGCACAACCGAGGCAGGAGCTGAGGCACACCCTCCAACACCTTGTAGCCTTCGGATACCGCCACTTCATGCGACAGCCTGGACAGGTACTTGGCCAGAAGGGGGGCCAACTCGCGCCCGGAGGGTTTGTGGCCAATGACGCTGACGAAGGTTCGGCGCGCGACCTCCGGGTCCGTCATGCCAGCGTCGGAGAACTGGCCAATATCGGCGGGAATGCCATGCAGCTCGTTGAACGCCCACCGCCAGCTTCGGGCTCCGGCACCGCCGGTGGAAATCAACGTGCCGTCGATGTCGAACAGCACGGCAATGGGTTTCTGCATTGATCGGCTTGTAGAATTTCGCGGACGCCAGATCCGCTCTGCATCCGTTGAACAGCCACTAGCATAGGTGAGAAGGGTTCGAACTGGCGCAGATTCCGAATGCCGACGCTTGACCACCCCGCCTTCAGAGAAACTCGAGGCCGAGTACGAGCAGGCCGACGAGACCAAACACCCCGCCGAGACCTTTCTCCATCCTTATCGTGCCAAGCTCGCATTCTGTTTCATCCCGAACTCCAGGAACTTCCTGAGGCAGTCGTCGGTCACACAACCAAGGCACCTAACCTCGGCATGCGGCGGCGGCGATTACGCCGTCCGCTGCATGTCGTTGTTAGGGTGCCTCTTCGCTTCTGCGAACTGTCCCACCAACAACTAGAGCAGCAGATATGATCAGCAGGTTCTTGATAATGTACTGACCCTCCATCGTCGGTCCATAGGGCAAATGTCCTGCTTGGAAGGTGACTGCAGGAAGGAGGACCAAAGGCATGAATGTCCCGGCCATCTGTAAGGCTAGGAGCGCAATGGCGAGTCGGATCGTCGTCCGAAAAAGAAACGTTACTCCGATCGCAACTTCCCACCATCCTATGATGATCACCCATAACTGACCATCGAATAACGGTAGCCAACGGACCGTTGCGAGGACAAGAGGCTCTGCCGGAGACAAGCCAAGCGGTTTAAGAACGCCGAACCAGATAAAGATGATTCCTAACGAAATGCGCAAGGCACGGATTCCCCAGCGACGCATAAACGTGGATATCGAACGGTCAATCTCATCGAAGTGCATATGTACCTGCATCGTGTGAGTGAATAGGCGGTCTAACGGCATTGTCAAGTTGAGGAGGGAGCTGGCGGTGTAGGGTGATGGGTATTGTCAAGTTGAGGCCATGGCTGGCAGAGTAGCTGATGACGCGCCAGCCCCTCAGCTATCACGGCTATCGATTCCCGCCCGAGATCATCAGTGACGCCGTCTGGCTCTACCACCGCTTTTGTCTTAGCTTCCGCGATGCCGAAGACCTGTTGGCCCAACGCCGCGGCGCGGCAGGGCGCGAGATCTGAACCCCTCAGGTCGCAGGATTCGTGCACCAGCGCCCCGGCCTGGCCTCACCACCAATCTCCATCGACGTCAGGGCTACCACCCCCCGCGCCGGCCTGACGTTTATATCAATCTCCCGGGAACCAGCATCCGTGCTTGATGACGTAGCGCTCGAAACTGTCGTCCGGCTGGCCGTCGAGATCCATGTAGTCGCGTTCCCCGCAGATGATGAGTTCGGGCGACCGCTGCGTCTGCCAGGCGTAGTGCTTGACGGCCAACGCCAGCGCACACACCGCGTCGTCATGCATGCCCTCAGCGGCCGCGTACCGCACACCGGTCGGCATGTACGCGTACTCGAACGCCTCCAGCTCCAGGACGAGCGGTCCGTCGGGGATCTGGACCCGCTGCTGCTGGATGGCCAGGGCCAGGCCCTCCATGATCTGCTGCTTGCTGCTGGCGGAAAAGTGGAACCCCTGCACGCACGTGTCCGCGACACGTTGCAACTGATCGACAATGGGATCGCCCACGCCGGTGGAGTCGATCAGGGTGGGCGTCGTACCGATGGACTGGACGATGGCCGTCAACGTCTCGGGCCAGGGCCGCTGAAACCGCAGAAATCGGCACACACGTCCGTTGGCGTCCAGGGCGACACCCACGGTCCAATCGCGGCTCTTCGCCAGGTCCCATCCCGAGACCACGGGCTCGTCGTCGCTCAACGGCCCCACGCAGGCGGCGATCGCGTCGAATCCGAACGGGTTGCCTTGATCATCCGAGGCTTCGGCGTAGTAAAGCTGGCGGAATATCTGTGGGGGAACACCCGCTGCGCGTCGGCGAGTTCGGCGGCGTCGAAAATGCCGGCCTGGACGGCGTCGTCGGCCGTGAGCCGAAAATGGGCCATATCGGGCGCCCCGGCCTCCGCCTGGCGCGCCAGGCGATAGACCCAGTTGCGCCGGCCCCTGACGTTTCCGATGATGCGGGCGAGGCCGTGCGTGGCCGTGATCGTCGAGCGGACGGCATGCCACGCCGCTTCCTTGCAGCGCGTGGCTTCGTCGATCACGACGGCACGGACGTCTTCGCCGTAGAGGGTGTCGGGATGGTCGGCGCTCTTGAAACAGAGGGTGGTGTGGTTGGGCAACGTGAGGGTGAGCCGACTGCCGTGGGCCGTGTACGTCCCAGGCGTCAGAAAGCGTTGCAACCGGTCAAAGGCCATGCGGGCCTGTATCGACACCGGCGCCAACCACCAGAATTGATCACCGGGACGGCCTCGGAGGGCGCACTCGACCAACCAGACGAGACAGGCGACGGTCTTGCCGCACTTGGTGGTGGCTTCGATGATGACGATGCGA
>JAPUKX010000364.1 GCA_027295435.1 Planctomycetota bacterium
GATCAAGGTCGGCGCCGTATACGAAGGCAAAGTTGTTTCGATCAAGGACTTCGGCGCGTTCATCGAGATCGTGCCCGGGACCGATGGCATGTGCCATATCTCCGAGCTAGCCGATGGATACGTCAAGTCGGTCGCCGATGAGGTTAAGATGGGCCAGATGATCAAGGTCAAGGTGATCGACGTGGACACCGGGACAGGAAAGATCAGACTCTCGCGCCGCGCCGCCATGGCCGACGATTCGCCCCAACCCGTCGGCGCGTCGTAAGGCGACGTTCCTCCGCGCCGCCCTCTGTGAGGGCGGTCCGCGGCCACAGGCCGCAGCTCCCCTCGCCTTGTAAAGCCGCGATCGTTGATCGCGGTCTTCTTACACGCGCGACCGGTGGTCGCGGTTCCCCTCCCTCGCGCCCTGACGATCTCGGCCCGTCGCTCGAAGCACCGAATACGCGCGGAACCCAATGGGTGAAGCACGCTAAGGACGCGTTGCGGGTACACTCGTGATCGGAAAGCTCGGTGGTGGAGCCGGGCGACGGTCAAAAGGGAGATGTCGGTGTAAGGCGAATCTCGAGCATATGGAGGACGAACCAATGAAGATGATCCGAAGCCTGACAGGCGGTTTCCTGCTGCTCTCATCACTGCTGCTCATCGGCGGTCTGGGCGCCACCCAGGCGGTCCAATCGCCGAACCTCGATCGCTCTGTGACCGAGCTCAAGGAAGGAACGGTCCGCACTGTCTACATCGACAGGCCCCACGTCGGTGCCAAGGGGTACGTCGTCGGGGACTGGAAGGCGGGACAGGTGCGTGTGCAGGTCTGGGGATTCCCTCAGAACGAGAAGGGCTATGAGGTTTTCCTCTTCGAGATCGACGTCGATGGATACATGAACAAGATGTTCATCGACGGCGATGCCCAGAAGGGAATCCGCCCCGAACCCCCGCCGTTCCAGGACGTGTCGGGTTTGA
Source organism: Planctomycetota bacterium (assembly GCA_027295435.1). GTDB lineage: Bacteria > Planctomycetota > Phycisphaerae > Phycisphaerales > SM1A02 > JADFFQ01. The sequence goes on from JAPUKX010000364.1 coordinate 958, forward strand.
TCACAAAATGGCACAGCCTCGGCGATCTCGACCTGAAACCCGACGGAAGCGGTGTTCTCAAGTACACAAAGGGCGTCAATCTATATGAGCAGGGGCTGAACATGATCTTCATCTTCGGCAAGGTCACCGACGGCCGCCACGGAGGGCCGGAGGACATCAGCCTCCTCATGGTCGAATGCAACGGACCCATCCCCGGCACCAAGGGCAGCTTGGGCATGGAAAGCGCCCTGTCCGTCTGGCCCAAGGAATGGAAACGGGGGAGCTGATCATGAAAGCCCGAGCCCGTCCTTTCGCAGCGCTGGCTCTCGTTTGTTTCGTCATGGCTTCGCTTGGGAGGTCCGCTCTCGCGCAGACCAGCGCAACGGAGAAGGCCCATCTGGATCGCTCCGGTCTGGAGAGTGTGGAGGACCAGACCGAGACGCTGGCCAACCAAATGCTCGAGCTCTCCCAAGCGCTGCGAGACCTGGACACGACCAAGGCCGCCGGGTTCTTCAGCGACCCGTCATCGGTTTCGTCTTTCCCTGCCGCAGCCGAAGCAGCCGTCCCGGAGCTCAAATGGTTCCAGCAACACGGATGGCGTTCTCCATCGCCGCAGACGCACGATGTGACACGACAAGAGCTCGCCCATATGTGGGACGCCTTTCTTGCCCACTTCTCCTCGATCGAAGACGTGCGTTTTAGCGTCCGCAAAGCGAGGTTCGACGGAAGCGGCGCGCCTGGATCGGCCGGGCTCGACTTCTACATCATCGGGCGGGATCACGACGGCCATCGAGAGTGGGTCCGCGGAACCGCGACTATCGCCCTGGAACCGGCTGGCGGCGGGCGGTGGTCGATCGAGCGCATGGTCGTCGACCACATCGAATCCCTGGTGGCAACAACCGATCTCTTCTCGGAGGTGAGTAAGCCGGCCGGCGTAAGCATCCAGGTGCCTCTGCTCGGGGCTCGCAACTCCCGGCCGTACTCGTTCTACTGGCACGGTGCGGCAGCGGTAGACGTCGATCTCGATGGCGACATCGATCTGCTGGTCACCGCCGATCGGCGTAACTATCTGTACCTGAACGACGGCACGGGCGTCTTCCGGGAGGCCTCCGCCGAGGCGGGCGTGCGGCACACGTCACACCCGGAGTCCGCCGGCGCGACCGCTCCCCTTTTCGTTGATATCGACAACGATGGGGACAGCGATCTCTTTCTCTCGATGTGGGATGAGCAGAAGCTCCTCGAGAACCGCCTGATCCCTGACGGCAAGCTCATCTTCCGCGATATCTCGCACGAGGCCGGAGTGGACATCGAGACCAACGGGCTCACCGCCATCGCCGGCGACGTCAACAACGACGGTCTGCCTGACATCTACGTGTGCGGCTACGGGCGCCTCGACCATCCCCAGACTGGACTGAGCGCGTTCTACCGTCCAGCCAACGGTGGGCGTAACCTTCTCTTCGTCAACCAAGGCGATCGGCGGTTTCGCGAGATGGCGGCAGAGTACGGCGTCGATGATCCCCGGTGGTCACAGGCCGCGGTGCTCTTCGACTTCGATGCGGACGGTGACCAAGACCTCTACGTGTCAAACGACTGGGCCGACAACGCCCTATACCTGAACGAGGGAGGCCGCTTCCGCGACGCCACCTCGGGCAGTGGACTGGCCAGTCCGGGATTCGGAATGGGGGTCTCGCTCGGCGACTACGACAACGACGGCGATCTCGACATCCATGCGACCTACATGACGTCGGTTGCGGGAAGTCGCATTCTCGGTCGGGTTGGTGCCATCTCCTCACTCCAGGACCACAATGATGTCTTGGGGCAGATGATGATCGGCGACCGCCTCTACGAGAACCTCGGTCACGGCGAGTTCCGCGACGTCACGGACTCTGCCGGTCCCTTCCCGGGCGGCTGGGCCTGGGGCGGCGGCTTCCTGGACTTCGACAACGACGGGTGGCAGGACATTCACACGCCGAACGGCTTGTGGTCCGGCATGCACACCTACGACACGTGCAGCGTCCTGTGGCGCCATGTCGTTGCGTCGGGCGAAGCGACCAACCCCAAGGAGGAGGTCGACGCGTGGATCTTGCGTCTGAAACCGCTCGTACAGGGAGGATACTCCTTGAGCGGCTATGAGCGCGACTGCCTCTTCCTCAACCTCGGAACAAAACGCTACCTTGACATCTCGGGTGCGTCCGGCATTGATTCGGTCACGGACGGGAGGGCCGCCGTCTACGCGGACTTCGACAGCGACGGCGATCTCGACGTTTTCCTCACGACTATCCAGGGACCGTCGCACCTGCTGTTCAGGAACAACGTGGGACAGGACGCCGCCTGGATACGGGTTTCGTTGATCGGCACGCGCAGTGGCCGCGACGCCTTCGGGGCGATAGTGCGCGTCAAGTCATCTCTTGGTGTTCAGACAAAGGCGAAGCTGGGCGGCGAAGGCTATCTGTCCCAGCACGATCCACGGCTGCTCTTCGGCCTCGCCGCCGATCCGCACGTCGACTGGCTCGAAGTGATCTGGCCATCCGGGTTGAGGCAACGGTTCGAGAATCTTCCAACCGGAGCGCATATGAGAATCACGGAAGGTCGGCCCGAGATCGAAACGGTCCCGGATCGGCGGGCACGATAAGGAGATAGGTTCTAGCCACCTCTTGGGAAGAAAAGGGGGAAGAAAGGGGGGACGAAGAGGGGGCGGGGGCCCTCTTTCGGGGCCGGCCTATCACCGTCGATTCCGTTCAGTTGCAAGCGACTGAACTTGGGTTTCGCGGGCTAGGTGAGAGCACTCGCCGCTGGCGTCACGTGGCTCGCTGAAGCTGCTCGAGGAGCTTGCGGTCGATCTTGCTGCGGACGGTGCGCCGGTCGATGTTGAGTTGGCGAGCGGCCTGCTCATAGCTCCCTTGTGAGGCGTAGACGATCGTGCAGTACCGCCGAAGGAGCTCGTCGGCGCTGAGTCTCACTTCGAGCATCGCCTTGACAAGGTCATCCGCGCCCTGGCCGGGAGCAGCGCCGTATGGCGGCCGATAGGTCTTGCGAATCAGCACGTTGCGCACACACTGTTCCAGCTCGCGAAAATTTCCCTGCCAGGGATATTCCCGGCCCAGGTGCTTCTCGATCCATGCGGTCACCTCATCGGCCAGGCTCTCCGCTTCGTCGTCCACGATCCGTTTGGCGATGAACAGCACGAGGTTATACAGGTCATCGGAATCGTCGGCCAACTGCTCATGAAGCGACGGGGTGGTGATGATGTCCGAGCACAAGCGATAGTAGAAGTCCGGGCGAAACCGTCCGTTTTGCATCTGCCGGGCCAGGTCCTGATTGCTTGCGGCGATGATCTTGCCGTGGAAGCGGCGGTCTGTGGTCTCGCCCAGGCGCTGGAACGTGCGGGTCTGCAAGACGCGCAGCATCTTGACCTGGATGGCGGGGTCGAGCTCACCGATCTCATCGAGGAACACAGTGTCCAGCGGTTGACACACTTCCAACCAGCCCGCACGGTCGGCCACCGCCCCCGTAAATGAGCCGCGCTTGTGCCCGAACAGCTCTGACTCAATCAGCGTCGGCGACAGTGCTGAGAGATTCAGGGGATGGAACGAGCTGGCAAAGTCTTCGGTGAACTTCTGAGTCTTTGCGTCAAAGGGGATATACCGCGCCTGGCCGATCGCCCGCGCGACCAGCTCCTTGCCGGTTCCCGATGGGCCGGTCACCAGCGTGGTGTAGTCGGCCATGTGCTTGTAGAGCACGCGGATGTAACGGCGTTCATCGTGGGTGAAAATGGACTGCCAGACCGCGGCTCGCAGCTGCGCCGCGGGCATCGACCCGCCGACGATCGCGCTGAAGATGTGGTGGAAAGCCCGGCGGATCTGAAAGCAGCACGCAAAAATGTGTGCCGGGTCGTACGCAGAGGGCATCGAGACGCCCCCGATGCAGAGGTATTGATCGAATCCAGTCTTGAACCGCTTCCAGTAGGCGATCGGACCCGTTGACCGATCACCTTGCAAGGCGCTATCGATCGACCGTTGCAGGTCCATGCGATCGCGCTGGTAGAGCATGTACAGGATCAGGTCTTCGTAAAGAACCAGGTCGGCCCGGTTGGCGCGGGCACCGGCGGCGAGGCGGCTACGGAGCGTTTCCGCAAGCGGCTCGATGCGCGCGACGAGCCGGGCCAGGTTGGCGCGCTCGCTCTCGGCGTCGGCGGCCAACAGGCTCCAGACGCGAGGCGTCGCGACGAAGTCATCACCCAGCGCTTCGCGTTCGAACGCGATCCGATCGGGAACGAACGGGTTGCAGTACGCCAGGTTGCTGATCTGATGAGCAAAGTGCCGTTGCTTAGCGGTGAAGAGGGCCATCGCTCGGACACCTTCAAATACGCTTGCGGTCGCGCTTGGGCAACCTGGCCGGGGCGCGCACATTGACTGTACACCACCTGTCATGAATTGTCGCCATTGAATGGCGAAACGCTGGGGTGCCTGCACCGCTGGTCGGATGTAAGTATTTGCGCATTAGTGTGTTACATGATCTTCTAGGATATGGCACGCGGATTGTTGCTGTTCGATTGAAGAGGTGCCCCATGAATGACAGCCCCCCGCCCGCCACAGGTTCGAGGTTTGGTCGTGCCGATTGGTCCATCGCCCGGGTGTGCATCGGCCTGGCCAGGGGATGTGACCGCGGGCAGATCTATCGGCTCCGACACGCGGTGTATGCGCGCGAGCTGGGACAGCACCTGGTGAATGGGCAAGGCGATCTGCGCGACGATCTGGACGGCTTCAACACCTATCTCGTCGCACGAATCGGCCCAACGGTGGCGGGGTTCGTGAGCATCACGCCGCCGCCGAATGCCGATGCAAAGACCTCGCATCACTATTCGATCGACAAGTATGTTCAGCGCGATCAACTGCCGTTCGACTTCGATGACGGCGTGTACGAGATCCGGCTCTTGACGGTGGCCGAGGCCTTTCGAGGATCGAAGCTGGCTTCGCTTCTGATGTATGCGGCGCTGCGCTGGGTCGAAGGCCGCGGCGGCCGGCGCATCGTCGCGCTGGGGCGGCGTGAAGTCATGGGGCTGTACCGCAAGATCGGATTGCAACCTCTGGGCATCATTGTTCGCGGCGGTGATGTGACGTTCGAGCTGATGACCGCTACGGTCGATACGCTGCAGCGGCACGTTGCCGCACACGCGCCGCTCGTGCGCCGATTGGAGACATTCGCGCAGTGGCAGCTTGATGTGCCGTTGCAACAAACCAACGGCTGCGATCACGGCGGGTCGTTCTTCGGTGCGATCGGCCAGCGATTCGATTCCCTTGACCGCCGCAAGAAGGTGATCAACGCTGACGTGCTCGACGCATGGTTCGATCCATCGCCGAAAGTCCTTGCCGCCTTGGGCGAGCACTTGCCCTGGCTGGTGCGGACGAGCCCTCCGACCGGTGCCGAGGGGCTGCGGCGCACGATCGCCGAGGTGCGCGGCGTCGAG
>JAPUKX010000037.1 GCA_027295435.1 Planctomycetota bacterium
GCCAGTCCCGTGACCCCGCAGATCATCGCTGAATACCGCACCGCGACCAGGTCCAGCCAACCGCAGCGTCGCGGCCGATTCGTGGTGGTGCCGTACTCCTGGCCGCGGCTGCGAATACGCTCGCCGATGGGGTTGTCCTGCTCGGTTGGGAACGGTCCTTCACCGACGCGCGACGTGTAGGCTTTCATCGTTCCCAGCACGTACTCGATGTGCCGGCCGGGCAGCCCTGTACCCGGTGGGATCCCCAGGGCGGAGCAGTTGGAGCTGGTCACGTACGGGTAGGTGCCGTGGTCGATGTCGAGCAGACATGCGTTGGCGCCCTCGAAGAGGATCGCGCGGCCCTCGGCAAGGCATTGATGCAGCAGATACGTAGTGTCCGTGATGTGGGGGCGCAATCGCCGGCCGAAGGCGGCGTAGCGTTGGCAGAGGTCGTCCGCGTTCAGCGGCGGAGCGTCAACGCCAAGCGCTGCAAGTTCGGCCGTGCGGATCGTGCAGATCACGCGCAAGATTCCATGCAGATGGTCGGTATCCAGCAGATCACCGACGCGAATCGCGGTCGAACGATGAACCTTGTCTGCATACGCCGGGCCAATGCCGCGTTTGGTGGTTCCGATCGAGTGATCGCCGTCATCACCGAAGGCTTTGCTGGAGAGGACCCTTTCCAAGGCCGCATCGTGTTCCTTGTGGTAGGGCATCACCACGTGGGCGCGATCAGAGACATAGAGGTTGTCACCGACCTCCACGCCGCGTGCCCGCAGCGCTTCGATCTCCTCGATGAGCACCTGCGGATCGACGACCACGCCGTTGGCGATGACGCACATCTTGTCGGGATAGAGGATGCCGGAGGGGATCAGGTGCAGCGCATATTTCTGGTCATCGACGACGACGGTGTGACCGGCGTTGGCACCGCCGTTGTATCGCACGATCACATCATGCTTCGCGGTGAGCAGATCAACGATCTTGCCCTTGCCCTCGTCGCCCCACTGAAGTCCGACCACCGCGGTGTGATGGCCGGGCTGGTTATCTGGACTGATCGGGTCGTGTTGAGTCATAGGGATCGGCGGCAAGATTCCCGAGGCACGTGGTTTGGGCCGCAGCAACGCTAGGTCGGGCCCCGACGCGCGTCAAGACTCCAATTGGCGGCATGACGATCAAGCAAAGGCCCGCTTGTGCCGGTATCTACCGGCATCGCCCGTGCGGCGCGGGGGTTGAGCGTGTCAACCGATAACGTCATTCGAATCATGTGTCCCAACTTGTCGTGCCAGCGAGTGCTCGCGGTGCCGGTGCACGCGCGGGAAGCTGGTGCGGTGCCGCCGCTGTGGGTTGTATAACCGCATTCTGGCGGGAAAGACCGACGGACAACAGCAGCGGGCCGGTGCGCCACAAGAGCCCGTATAAGGGTCACCATCCGCTCGGCAGAGTCATCATCGCGAGTCGGACCGTGGCGGCTCCATCGAACCGTCTGACGCAGCAAAGGGAGCCACATCGGCTGGACGCGCCTGATTGCGCTGCGGCTTGAGCTCCGACAGCGTGGCGCGGGATGGGTCGGCGTCCTGTACCGCTCGCAGGATGAATGTGACCGGCCCAACGGTGATTCGGTCACCCGGAGCCAGGATCGCCTGATCCACGGGGATGTCGTTGTGGAACGTCCCGGTGACCGATGCGAGGTCGTTGAGCCTGCAGATGCCCCTCTTGATGATGATCTCACAATGGCGCATCGAGACCGAAGGCACAGGGACCCGAAGATCACAGCGTGTATCGCGGCCGATCACGGTCTGCGGCTTGGAGAGCGGGAACGGTCGCTCGCCGCCGTCGGCCGTCACCATGGCCAGGCACATCCGCATCTTCACGAGCCGCTCCTTGGCGAGGCTATGATCTACTTGGCGAAACTGTCTCCTGCTGGAATCTTTCTCCTGATTGCCATCATCATGGTGAGCACATGTCCCCGAATGCCCAGCTTACCAGCTTCGGCGAGCGCGTCCAAGGCAAAAATCGGACATGCACGGCCGCCGATTTGCCCCTGTCGGGCCCTTGCGATGCCGTGATCGACCCGCGTGGGGTGTACGTGCACGTGCCGTTTTGTGCCCACAAATGCCATTATTGCGATTTCTATAGCTTCGTAGATGCCCGGAATCGTCAGCCGGCCTTCGTGGAGAGGCTGATCGAGGAAATACAGGCCGCAGCGGCGTACCTGCGCGGACCTCTTGAGACGATCTTTTTCGGAGGGGGAACGCCAACTCTCTTGACGGTAGACCTTTGGGAGGATCTGCTGGAGGTCTTGGCGGATCACCTGCCCCCCCGAGCGGATGGTGAGTTCACCGTCGAGGCCAATCCGGAGACGGTCACCGAGCCCCTGCTTGAAGTTCTGGTCGGGGCTGGGGTAAACCGCATCAGCATTGGGGCTCAATCCTTCCGCCCCACGCTGCTTGAGACGCTCCAGCGCCGCCACGATCCAGCCAATGTCCAGCGAACCGTCCGGCTCGTGGTCCAGGCCGGGGTCAGCAATATCAACATTGACCTCATCTTCGGCATCCCGGGTTCGACCCTCGCCGACTGGCTGGCCGATCTCGACGAGGCCCTTTCCCTTGAGCCCACGCATCTGAGTTGCTACGGATTGATGTACGAGCCCAACACGCCCTTGACCGCGAAGCTCCGGGCCGGACGAATTCAGCGTGTCGATCAAGACCTCGAAGCGGCGATGTACGAGGCGACGATCGACCGCCTTGCTGCCGCCGGCTTTGAACACTATGAGATCAGCAACTGGGCCAGGCCCGGCTATCGCTGCCGACACAACATGCTCTACTGGACGAATCAGCAGTGGTGGCCGCTGGGCCCCAGCGCTGCCGGTCACGTTGCGGGAATTCGGTGGAAGAACGTGGCGCGCCTCAGCGACTACCTTCGCGTCCAGCCACTGCCGCCGATCACCAATGTCGAGCGGCTCGACGACGACGGGCGCGTCGGCGAGGAGCTGATGCTGGGCTTGCGACTGATCGAGGGGATTCCGCTTGATCGGCTCGATGAGTTGCTCACCGACGGCCGGCGCGGCCCCGTGCGCGCCGCGGCAATCGACCGGCACGTTAGCGAGGGACTGTTGCAACGCGACGATGGCTCGCTGCGCCTCACCCGCTGCGGACTGCTGTTGGCCGACATAGTCCTGGCGGACCTGCTCTGAGTATTCGGGGGAGGTGACCGTCGAGATGGACCCCCCAA
>JAPUKX010000038.1 GCA_027295435.1 Planctomycetota bacterium
CCCACAACAAGGCTCGGCGGGCCGTCCCCGCGGCAGCAATGCTCAACCGCCCGGCGGCATCCAACAAGCGCTCAAGCGCCCAAGGGTCGCCTGCACCGCAGAAAGTTCCAACATCGCAACCTCCTTAGGAGCAATCTCCGCCCGGCATGACGGATCGCCGGGCGAACTCATCCGCCTCTAGCCTCAATGTGGTCGCTCACGACTCGTTCGTAATGCACCTGGCCGGGGCGTTGGGGCGCCCCACGGTCGCGCTGTTTGCCCCGACCGCTTCCGCCCACGCGGCGCCGTATGCCAATGCGGTTGCGCTGGCGAGCACGCAAGACTGCTCGCCGTGTCACGAGACGACCGATCGTTGCCCCAGAGGGTTCGATCGCTGCGTGGCGTGGGACTGCTCAACCGTCGAGCCGCAGGCGGTGGCCGACGCAGTGGCCCAAAGGCTCGACCACCAGGGGCGCGGCGGAGTCCCTGCGGTCGCCGAGGACGCCTCCGCCGCATTGTGACATCTCCTGCACCCCCCCAACACCCGCATGGGGTTACGCGGCGTTCAACGCCCAGCAGTTGCTCGCTGTGTTTGGGAGTAGCCGGGACGCTACGTGTCGCGGCACCGGCGGGCGTAGCCCGCCGGCTATCCAAGCGTCTGCTGGACGGTGCTCTTCCATTGTTCGTATCCCGCTCGTCCCATCAGGCCGAACGTGGCGACTTTGCCCGTCTCCACCGCCGGCTGGTCGTAGGCGTTGACGTTCAGCATGAGCCCGGCATAGGCGGTCGTGATCAGCCAGAGCTGAATGAATTGCCCAATGTGGTAGGCATCGAGCCGGGGAAGGGTGATGGTGAAGTTCGGCCGTTGCGATTCGACCAGCGCGTATTCCGTCGCTCGTTTCTCGGCGGCCAGCAGCGTACTCAGCGTCGAGCCCTGCAAATACCGAAGGTCTTCTACTTGCAGATCAGTGGGAATCTCGACGTCGCGGTCGAAGGACTCGACGTCAACAAAGCCGATCACCTTGTCATTGGGCCCTTCGCGGTAGAGTTGAATCTGGCTGTGCTGGTCGGTTGCGCCGAGCGCTTTGATCGGGGTGAAGCCGGCGAAGATTTCCTTACCGTCCAGATCAACGCGCTTGGCCAGTGATTCGGCCCACAGTTGGCGGAACCAGTCGGCCAGAGGGTATAGGGCGTTGCAATACGGCATCAGCACGTGGTTGGTCTTGCCGCGCCGCCCAAGCGTAGTCAACAGCCAGGCGAGGATCGCGGCCGGATTACCCGTCGGGCTCTCCTGTGAGCACTGCGTGTCCATCTCGGCAGCGCCATCCAACATCGCCTCGATATCAATGCCGCACATGGCCGCGCTGAACAGCCCCACGGGCGAAAGCACACTGAACCGCCCGCCGACACCATCAGGCACGGGCAGCGTCGCGTAGCCCTCCGCGTCGCAGATCGAGCGCATGGTCCCGGCCTTTGGATCGGTGATCGCGACGATGTGCTCGGCATAGCCCTTGCCGAGGGCCTGTTTCAGAATCGACCGGGCGATGATGAACTGGGCCGCAGTCTCCGCCGTCTCACCCGATTTGCTGATCACATTGACCGTGGTTCGTTTGAGGCCGGGGTCCAACCGGCGGATCTCGTCAAGAACCTGCCCAACGCATAACGGATCGACGTTGTCGAGTACGAACAGTCGCGGACCGCCGCGCTCTTGCTGGGGCATGAGGTTGTACGTGATCGGATTGAGGGCTGCCTGAAGCGCGATGTTGCCCAGAGCGCTGCCGCCGATGCCGAGTACGAGCAGATGGTCGGTCTTCGGCCCGCGCTGCTGGACGAGGCTCTTGACAGCAGTGAGATGTTGGCTACGGAGAGGTTCAAGAGGAAGGCTGCGCCAACGCTCCCAGCCGGTGCCCTTGGTTTGGGTGAGCCGCCTGGTCAGCTCAGCGAGCTTCGGCCCGGCCGCCTCGAGCGCTGCGGCGTCAAGGCCGTGCTCGCCGACGCGATCGCTCAGACAGCCCGCGTAGTCCAGTCGAAGTCCAGTCATGGGTGGCAGCATAACGCCCCCGTGCGGATCATCGAAGCCGCGTCTGACGAGTCCCGACCTGTCGGGACGAGCAAGACGCGGGTTAGAGCCGATCGAATGTGATACTACCGATCACCCGGACCTTCCTCCCTTCGGTCGTCAGGTCCGGCTTCGGTGGTCAGGTTCGGCTTCGGTGGTCAGGCTCGGCGTCGGTCGTCAGGACCGGCTTCGGTTCATATCGCGGCGAGCGCACGGTCCAGGTCGGCGATCAAATCGTCGGTATCCTCGATCCCCACCGAGACGCGAATCAGCGCGTCGGAAATGCCGAGTTCTTCGCGAATCTCCGGCGGAACCGAGGCGTGGGTCATGATGGCGGGATGCTCGATGAGCGATTCCACGCCGCCAAGTGATTCGGCCAGGGTGAAGACGCGCACATGCTGGAGGAATCGGCGAGCCTCATCAAGCCCGCCTTTGAGCGACAGGGCGATCATGCCGCCGCCGGCCGGCTGACCGCACAGTCGCATCTGGCGTTTCGCGAGCTCGTGCTGAGGATGGGTCGCCAGGCCCGGGTAGCCCACGTGCTGCACCTTCTTATGCGCGTCGAGCCATTGGGCGATGCGCTGCGCGGATTCACAATGTTGCCGCATGCGCACGGCCAGTGTCTTGATGCCCCGCAGCGTCAAGTACGAATCGAACGGGCCCAGGATCGAGCCCACCGCGTTCTGAAGAAAGCGGAGGCGCTCGGCGAGGTCGCCACGTTTGGTGACCAGCACGCCGGCGATCAGATCACTATGGCCGCCCAGGTATTTCGTCGCCGAATGCATGACTAGATCGAAACCGTAATCAAGCGGCCTCTGAAGCATCGGCGTGGCGAAGGTGTTGTCACAAACGGTGAGGATATTGCGTTGCTTGCCGAGATCCCCGATCGCTTTGAGGTCCGCGAGCTTCAGCAGTGGGTTCGTCGGCGTTTCGACCCAGATCAAGCGCGTGCGGTCGGTAATGGCATCGACGATATTCTGCACATCGGTCATGTCCACGTAAGTGACGCGGATGCCCTGGGAACGTTCGCGTACGTTGGTCATCAGGCGATAGGTGCCGCCGTACAGATCGTCCATGGCGACGAGGTGGTCGCCGGTGTCGAGGAGTTCGAGAATGACGGCGGTGGCCGCCAGACCGGAGGCAAAGGCAAAGCCGCCGTTGGTAATGTCCTGCTCCTGGGTGAGCGTGGAGCGTTCCAGGGCGGCCACACACCGCTCCAGGGCGTAGCGGGTGGGATTGTGGCCGCGTGCATAGGCATAGCCGGCGTGCTCGCCCGGCGAGGTCTGAGCGTACGTCGAAGCGAGGCTGATCGGCGACATCACCGCCCCGGTCGCAGGGTCAGGCTCCTGCCCGCCGTGGATTACCAGAGACGCAAGATGAAGGTCCTGATCGGGGCGCTGGGTGGTCATGCGGGGATGATACAGGGCCGGCGGGCCGGTCGCCTGACCCACGCACCCGGCCGGGTACAATGGCGCGTTGTAATGTCGGCCGACCTCGACCTGGCGGAATGTTGAAATGAAATACGCGGAAAGTGTCCTCGATCTGATCGGCCATACGCCGTTGGTCAAGCTGCAGCGGATGATCGATCCCGCCACAATGGCGAGCATATACATGAAGATGGAACAGCTCAACCCCGCCGGGTCACTCAAGGACCGCATGGCCGTTCACATGGTTCGCCGGGCCGAGGAGCAGGGCCTGCTAAAACCCGGGACGACGCTGGTTGAGAGCACTTCGGGGAACACCGGCCTGGGGTTGGCCATGACGGCCGCGGTGAAGGGCTATCGCTGCATCTTCACCATGCCCGACAAGATGAGCAAAGAGAAGATCGACATGCTCAAGGCCTATGGAGCGGAGGTTGTGATCACCCGCACCGATCTGGATCACGATCATCCCGAAAGCTACGTGCAGGTCGCCAAGCGCATTGCCCGCGAAACGCCCGGCGCCGTCTACACCGACCAGTATTACAACCAAGCCAACCCCGAAGCGCATTACCTGACGACTGGCCCGGAGATCTGGGAAGATACTGATGGCAAGATCGATTGTCTTGTCGGATCAATCGGAACCGGCGGCTCGATTTCCGGAGCGGGAAAATATCTCAAGGAGAAGGCTGCCGAGGCTGGTCGCGAGATTCGGATCGTCTGCCCCGATCCCTACGGCAGTATTTATAAGGACATGTTCGAGCGCGGCGAACACGACGAGCCGAGCATCTATCGCGTCGAAGGCATCGGCCATGATTTCATGGTCGGCACGCTTGATTTCTCCGTCATCGACGAGATCCGCAATGTTTCGGATAAAGACTCATTCCGGACGGCCCGCCGCCTTGCCCGAGAGGAAGGCATATTCTGTGGCGGGTCCACCGGGACCGTCCTTTTCGGCGCGATGCAGGTTGCCGAGGAACTCGGACCGGGCCGAATCATCGTCTGCATCCTCTGCGATTCCGGTGACCGCTATCTGAGCAAGTGTTTCGACGACGACTGGATGAAGGATATGGGCTACCTCGACGATGCCCACCGCCTGGGCACGGTCCGCGAGCTCCTTCGGTTCAAAGACGGCCACGTCGTGTACGCATCGTCGGATGAAACGCTGGCCCACGTTGCCCATCGGATGAATGAACTGGGCATCTCGCAGATGCCCATCGCCAGGACCAGGGATGAGCGGTACTTGATGATTCACGAGGCGGATTTGCTACAAACCCTGGTGACCGGCGAATGTACGCCGGATGATTCGGTCCTGCGTGCGGCCAAGCCGCTTCAAGGGCAGGTGTCCATGGATGATCCACTTTCAAAGGTCCAAAGGATCTTCGATAGCGACAACGTCGCAGTGGTGGTCGAGAAGGGGGCCATCACCGGGATCATCAGCAAGATTGATATCGTCGAGTTTCTCGCGGCGCGAAGATGGCATTGATCGAGCAATGCCGCCCCCGGCCCTGGTCCCCTGATCGGGCATCAACGTTGCGCCCGGCGGGCGCGCCGGGCACGTTGCCGATCAGTTCAAGCGCGCCGCTGAGCGTCGTAGCGTCTGATCTCGTTGGCGCGGGGCGGGGTGAGCCGGCTCGGGGGAGACGAAAAAGGGCTGCGCCATGTGGCGCAGCCCTGGGGGTTCATCGTATCTCTCACCGAGCCAGCGGGATGGCTGTGGGGAAGTCAGGTTATTGCTTGCCGAGGATATCCCGGCCCCGAGCCCCGTCGGTGGTGAGGATGTGGAAGCTGGTGTTGGCGAAGTCGTACGCTTCATCAATGAAGTAGCCGCCCCCTCCGTCTACCGCCAGCGGGTCGCCGCCGAACGGGGTATCCGTGCTCCAGAGGCCCCAGTCGTTGTTGTTGACTTGAACGCGGTGCCGGCGGTCGTCACTCATGG
>JAPUKX010000039.1 GCA_027295435.1 Planctomycetota bacterium
ACGCCAATCGTGTCAGGAAAGTTCAAATAACCCTGGAATTCTCGCGTACGGATCAGAAAAGCAGGGTGATTCTAGGGTTTTAGCGTCCCGGGTGGGGTGGGCCTCGCCTCCAAGGCGCAATAGTGATGCCGCACCAACGACGGGACGGCGACGCCGTGTAACGGGTGCGAGGAAGCATACGATCGTTTATGAGGAACTCGAAGCAGGCGGTGCGCTGCCTGGCGAACGCTACTGCGATTCGCCCGCGGCCGACCGTTCAAAGCCAACCCTCTGTGCCAGTCCTGCCGAGGTCAGCATGTCGATGATCGACTGCCGGTCGCGATCGCCGGCGCTCCGTTTCTGCGCCAGCCGCATTGCATTCTGTCCGTTGAAGTTCTCTGCTTCGACTGTGGCGTGGGCAGCCAGCAGCAAGTTGACGCAGTCGGCGCTGCCGTACCAAGCTGCGGCCATCAGGGCCGTATAGCCCCGGCTACTGGTGGCCTCGATGTTGGCTCCGGATGACAAGAGCAATTCTACGCTGCGGCGATTGCTGTTGAGGGCCGCCGACATAAGCGCCGTTCCACCGCGATCGCTTCGGGCGTCGATCGAGGCGCCGGCTTCCAATAGGAGCGAAAGAATCGTCGTGTCGCCGCGAGCGGCGCTGAGCATCAACGCGGTATGCCCGCTACGGTTTTTCGTTTCCAGTGCTGCGCCGGCTTCGATGAGTGTGCCAACGCATGCTGCGCGGCCATTCACCGGAGTCGCCATCAGTGCTGTATTGCCGAGATTATCCGTCACATCTAACTCGGCGCCGGCGCTGAGAAGGAATCGGAGTGAATCCAGGGCCCCATGGCGAGCGGCAAACATCAGGGGTGCTTCACCAGTCTCGGACTGAGCTTCGATGTCCGCTCCGAGGCGGATGAGTAGTTTGGTGGACTCGGGACCGCCGAATCCCGCCGCCAACGTCAACGCGGTCTGGCTCTTGGCGTTCACAGCGTCAACGTCGGCCCCGACCTCGATCAAAGCGCGGATGGCGGGCAGGGCGCCGTCTCTTGCCGCCCGCGTCAAGGGGAACTCGCCTTCGTCATCCCACGCCTGGGGATCCGCGCCGGCTTGAATCAGCAGCTCAACGCACTTGGTGTCGCCGCTGGCCGCCGCCGCCATCAACGCCGGGTATCCACGATTGTTGCGGGTGTGGACATTTGCCCCGGCTTGTAGCAACGCATTTACACAGTCTACCTGTCCGCCTAACGCCGCCTCCATGAGCGGTGTGCCGTGATACTTGTTCTTCGCTTCGATGTCGGCGCCGGACCTGATCAGGTACCGCAACGGCTCGAGCGCGCCATGTCGCGCCGCGTACATCAGAGCCGTTCGGCCATCGTTGGACACGGTTCCAATCTCAGTACCGTTGCGGATCAGCACTTTGACGGCCTCGAGACCGCCGAACCCGGCCGCCAGCATGAGCGGTGTTTCCCCGCGAATGTTGGGCGCGTTGACGCTCGCCCCGGCCTCGAGTAGCGAGTGGAGCCTGTCGATCGCACCCTCGCGGGCGGCGCGGGTCAACGGCGTTTCGCCCTGACCGTCCCAGGCTTCGAGATCTCCGCCGCGCCGGAGAAGCGCATCGATACACTCGGCCCGACCATGGTCGGTCGCGTTGGTCAGCGCCGTGTGGCCGTCTTGATCGACGGCGTTCACGTCCGCCCCGGTTTCGAGCAGAGTGACCAGGCAGGCGGTGTGCCCGCCCTGTGCGGCCGCCATCAGGGCTGTCTCGGCCTTGTGAGTCGTGGCATGGATATCAGCGCCCGCCGTCAACAGACAGTTCAGCGATTCGAGCGCCCCGTTGCGCGCTGCGTAGATGAGCGCGGTATGTCCGGTCGTCGAGATCGCGTGGATGTTCGCCGAAAGCCGCAGCAACAACTGAACTGCGCCGTTCTCACCTCGAGCGGCCGCGAGCATCAATGCTGATTCACCGTGCTTGTTGGCCTGATTGACATCGGCTCCAGCCTCGATCAAGCTGCGCAGCGAGGCCGTCGTGCCGTCACGGGCCGCCCGTGTCAAGAGTGACTCACCGTCGTCGTCCCATGCGTCAAGGTCAACCCCGGCTCCCACCAGCGATCTCATCGCGGCGACGTTGCCGGCCCAGGCGGCGATCGCCATGGCGGTGTCGCCCTTGCGAGTTCGGGCGTGGATGTCGGCGTCATTCTCCAGCAGCACATTGACGCAGGCGACATCGCTCATCGCCGCCAGCATCAGCGGCGTGTAACCCCGACGATCCGTAACGTGCCCGGAAGCGCCGGCTTGAAGCAGTTCCTTGAGGCAGTTCGACCGACCTGACCAAGCCGCGACCGATAACGCTGTGCCTCCAGTGTCGCATGTGGCCCCCAACGGCGCACCGGCGTGAAGCAGGTGACGCAGGCAGCCGAGGCTCCCGTTGCCCGCGGCCGCCATCAACGGCGTGTATCCCCGATCGGTGACGGTATTGAGATCGGCCTTGGCTCGAAGCAGGTACTTGACGCATGCAGCCTGGCCGTGCTGAGCGGCAATGTGTAGCGCCGTGGCTCCGGTCTGATCGCGATGATCGACGTGGATGCCTCGCAGCAGCTCGCGATAGACACTATTCACGTCGCCGACACGTGCGGCCTCATGGATTGGTCCAGCGGTCACCGTGCCGTGGGCTGCGAACCATCCCAAAACGCCTGCCAATAGCCAACGATATGGAGTTCGGCTGCTCACGTTTCTGTCCCCGTTCATGACGTCATGGTCACCATCGCGGCCGTACATTCGGCCGCATGACCACGCCATCGTCCAAGCGGCCAAGACTCATACGACGATCGTACAGACTCGCATTATCGGAAGCGACAACCGATGATGGTTGCTTGTCGGAGCATCGGAGGTCTTGGTGGACTGCGATCTGTCGAGATCACATTACCGGACGTTGGGTGTTCGGGGCTCGGCCGCCGGAATGTGCCAGTGGATCGGTAGAAGGGGGCGAGCGCGACGCCGGCGGCCGGCAGCGTACCGGTGACCCACCGGGCCAACCACCCAGGTGTTGCTTCTCATAGAAATGCCCCAACCCGAATAATCCGCGGCACATCGCTATCCGATATGAGCGTCACGTCTTCCCGGCGTTTCGGGGGAAACGCTATGGGCGGGTAATTCTGAGGGGCGAACCGTCTGGGCTGCGCCCCGGTCCATACGAGGGGCTGCGATGCCGGTCGATACGATTGAAACCAGGCAAGAATTGCGCGATGGCCGGTCACGGATCCAAAGTGGGCCTGTCGACGTCGTTGCCTTTGGGCCCCGGCCTGAGTCTAGACCGATCGTCGCCAGCCCACCCCTATGGCACGGTCTCCATACCCGCGCCCGGCAGGAGAAAGCCCTGGCCAAGACGCTGCTCGCGGCCGGGATCGAGCACTATCTGCCGTTGGTGGGGCTCGTCTATCAACGAACCGATCGTTATGAGTGCTACCCCGGCGT
>JAPUKX010000004.1 GCA_027295435.1 Planctomycetota bacterium
GCATTTCAAGACGACAAAGGTGCCGATCGTGACGAACGTCAACGGCTACATCAAAGGCGGCAATAACGTTACCTATTGCTTCGACAATGGTGTCAAGCGGGTGTATCACTGAGCAATCGGGAGCGCCTTTGTGGTTCCACAAGTGAGTGTGCTCATGCCGGTGTACAATGCGTGCAGTGTTCATCCGCGCAACATCTGGAGTCGCTGGTTGTTCCGGCGCGGCCTCGAAGAGGCCGGACGCCGCAAGCGCCGTTTTCTGGAGCAGGCGATCGAGTCAGTCTTGCAGCAGACGTTTGCCGATTTCGAGTTGGTGATCGTGGATGATGGCTCCACCGACGACACTCCGGCCGTGTTGCGCTCCTATGCGGACCGCGACCCACGGATCCGCGTGGTTCGCTACGAACAGAACCGGGGCGTTGCTGGCGCCCTCAATCACGGCATCGAAGCCTGCCGGGCACCGCTCATTGCAAGGCACGACGGCGACGATATGAGCCCGGTCACGCGCTTGGAAGTGCAGAAGGCCTTTCTCGATGCCCGCCCCGAGACGGCGATGTGCGGTACGGGCATGTATGTGATCGACGAAGACAACAAGTTGATGAACGAGATCCACCATCCGGTGGATTACGAGTCCATCCGAGCGTTTCTGCGGACTACCGGCTGCCCGTTCGTTCATGGCAGTGTGCTGGTTCGGGCTGAAGCCTTGCGAAAGCTCGGCGGCTACTCGACGGCGAAAGAGTTCCGCGTTGTGGAAGATTACGAGTTGTGGGTTCGGATGGCGGTCGAGCATCGGATGGAGAACATCCCCAATCGTGCGTTGTACTTTCACCGCCACCACCCGCACAAGATCGGCGTCCGGTACATGAAGGAGCAAGCCAGAGCGACGCTGCGAGTGAGGGATATGGCCGCCGCCACGCTGGCATGAGAGAAACGAATGCGGATCCTTTACGTAGCCATGCGGTATGACTATGGCGACCGCTCCGCCGGAGGCAGCTTCGAGCACTGGAACTTCTTCCATCCGTTGTCGCAGATGGGCTTCGATCTGTTGTATTTCGACTTTCTGACGATCATGCAGCGGCGCGGACAGCAGGAGATGAACCGCAGGCTCTGGGAGGTCGCTAGGTCCGAGAGGCCGGACCTGATGTTTGTCGTGCTCTTTCAAGATCAACTCGACAAAGGTGTTGTTCGACGGATTTCCGAAGAACTTGAAACCGTCACAATCAACTGGTTCTGTGACGACCACTGGCGGTTCGACAACTTCTCGCGATTCTGGGCGCCGTGCTTCAACTGGGTGGTTACGACGGCTCGCAGCGCCGTGGCGAAATACGAGCGGATCGGCTACGCCAACGTTATCAAGAGCCAGTGGGCCGCAAACCACTTCCAGTACCGCCGGCTTGAGCTGCCGCTGATGTACGACGTGACGTTCGTCGGCCGCCCGCACGGCGATCGACGGGAAGTCATCGCCGAGCTGCGGCGGGCAGGCATCGATGTTCGAGTTTGGGGCGAAGGGTGGAAACAGGGACGGATCGAACAAGAGGAGATGGTCAAGGTCTTCAACCAGTCGCGAATCAATCTGAATCTTTCCCAGGCTTCATCGGCTGGTGATTCGCCTCCGCCTTCGGCCCTGGGCCGCCGGCTGGCCACCCTGCCGTGCCCGGGTCCGATCCGACGACTTGGCAAACGAGTCCTCGGCCGCATCGGGGTTCTGTCGCGATTGTCCGGTGTTGCCGACGGGAGCCTTCGGCCCGAGCAGATCAAGGGTCGCAACTTCGAAGTTCCGGGCTGTGGCGGGTTCCTGCTGTCCGGGCTCGCCGACGATCTCGATCGCTACTACTGCATCGGCGAAGAGATCGTGTGCTTTGACAGCCTCAGCGACCTGATCGAGAGAACCCGGTATTATCTCGCCCACGAGCAGCAGCGACAGGCCATCGCCAAAGCAGGCTATCGCAGAACGATCGCTCAGCACACCTGGGCGCATCGCTTCGATGAGATCTTCCGATCGACCGGCCTTGAATCTCCGCCGCTCGAAGAACTGATTCGCGGTCGTTCCGGAGGCCAGGTTATCGAAGTGGGATGACGGCGCGACGCTGGGCCACGAATGCAGGGTCCGTGAGCACGATGGGAAGGACGGCGATGAGGATGCTCGATTGGGTGCAGAAGCTGCGAAGGATGGTGTCGCCGCCACTGGAGGGTTTCCACGGAGACACGTACCTCCTGGCGCTGGCCGATTCGGTCCTTGCTGGGTGCGATTGGTTCGTCGAAACGGGCACGCATGCCGGCACCACGCTGGCCTACGTGGCTCGTACTCATCCACATCTGAACTGCCTGTCATGTGAACCCAACGGTGAGTTGCGCAAAATAGCGGAGGAGGCGACCGAGGACTACGACAACGTCACGATCTTCCCGATGCTGTCGCAGGATTTCCTCAAGGTGTTCGAGAAGCAATACGCCGACTTGCCGAAGCGGCGCGTATTCTTCTGGCTCGACGCTCACGGCTACGGTTACCATGGGCCGCTGCTCGAAGAGGTCAAGCACGTGACGCGGCGCTTTCCATCCGCGTACATGATCATCGACGACTTCCGCGTGCCGGGCCGGCCCGAGTTTGGCTTCGATGAGTATGACGGCCAGGTGTGTGACTTCGACTACGTCAAGGAGTCGATCGAACCTGGCACGACCTACCGCCGGTATTACCCCGCGTACACGGAGCACACCTCCAGCTACCATCCGTTGCG
>JAPUKX010000040.1 GCA_027295435.1 Planctomycetota bacterium
GCGGTATGAGCGAGAGACGTGGTCGATGCTGCTGGAACGGCTGGCGGAGGAGAACGCCGCGGCCGGGGGTCTTACGGAAACCCCCCGAGCCCAGCCGCCACAGCCCGCCCATGCCAGCGGATCGTCTCTGATCGGCGGCTCAGTGAGTGTGAAAGGCTGATCTCGGCGTCAACTGACGGGGGCACGGCCCCGTCGGGATCATGCGAGCAACGCTGGAGCCGGCGGGCGGCGAACCGCGTCAGACTGCCCAGCCATCAGAGACGCTCACAGATCGTCTGATAACAAGGGCCGGTTCAGATCTCCCGGTTGAATCCGAACCCCGGTGGGCTATTGTTACGTTGGCATTGATTCGCCCATCGAGCCAGAGTGGACCGGCAATGCTGAGAGTGGGAGGATATCTGAGCCTGCGGGTGAGGTGGGAGGTCTAGCCGCCCGAACTTGTCGCGGCAGCCGGGCCGTTCGAGGAAGCAACCAGCGGGAAGGAATGGGAAATGACCAAAGATCAAATGATCGTCGTGGCCGGTGGAGGGGGGTTCATCGGAGGGCACCTCGTCGCCGACCTGCTTCGCCAAGGCTACACCAGCATCCGCTCGGTTGATATCAGGCCGTTCGCCCAGTGGCAGCAGCGATTCGATGTGGTCGAGAACCTCCAACTCGATCTCAAGGACAAGAGCAACTGCCTGGAGGCATGCGACGGTGCAGCCGAGGTGTATCAGCTCGCCGCCGACATGGGCGGGATGGGGTTCATCGAGGCCAACAAGGCCCTGTGCATGCTTTCGGTTCTGGTCAACACCCACATGCTCATCGCGGCCAAAGACACGGGCGTGCAGCGCTTTTTCTATTCCTCGTCCGCCTGCGTCTACAACCAGGAGAAGCAGAAGAGCGAAGATGTCGTCGCCCTGAAAGAAGAGGACGCCTATCCGGCCGACGCGGAGGACGGCTACGGCTGGGAGAAAATCTTCTCCGAGCGGATGTGCCGGCATTTCCGAGAAGACTTCGGAATCGTTACCCGTATGGCTCGCTACCACAACGTCTACGGCCCGCACGGCACCTGGGAGGGTGGGCGCGAAAAGGCACCGGCCGCCATTTGCCGCAAGGTGATCCAGGCCAAGGTCGCCGGTCGCGATGAGATCGAGATCTGGGGCGACGGCCGGCAGACCCGCAGCTTCATGTATATCGACGACTGCCTCAAAGGCACTGACATGATCATGCGCAGCGACGTCACCGAGCCGTTGAATCTGGGCTCCAATGAGTTGGTCACGATCAATCAGCTTGTGGACATCGTCCAGGAGATCGCCGACATCAAGCTCAAGCGTCAATACAACCTCAGCGCCCCCAAGGGGGTCAACGGGCGTAATAGCGATAACACGCAGATCAAGAAGTGCCTCGGCTGGGAGCCGAGCATTCGCCTGCGCGAGGGCATGGCCAAGACGTACGCCTGGATCTACGACGAATACATGGCCAAGTACGGCGCCAAGGCCCGGGCGGTGTGAGGTTGCCGGCGGCCATTGCGGCCTCCATGACCAGCGACCGTGCATGCTGCGATAGAAGTGTCATCCGCCCGTGCCCAGCGACTCGCCAACCAAGACCATCTTGATTCTTAGCCAGGTCTACGTGCCGGACCCTGCCAGCGTAGGGCAGCACATGGCCGACGTGGCGACCGAGATGGCTCGGCGCGGGTATCGCGTCGTGGTGCTCGCCGCCAATCGCGGCTACAACGACCCGTCAATGAAATATCCGCCGAGCGAGGTTCTCGACGGCGTAGAGGTTCGCCGGATACCGCTTTCGTCGTTCGGCAAGAGGTCGATTCCCATGCGACTGCTGGCGTCGGCGAGCTTCCTCATTCAATGCGTCCTGCGCGGCGTGGTCACGCGACGCCTGGCCTGCGTGCTAGTCAGCACCTCGCCGCCGATGTGCTCCGCCGCTGCGCTGATCATCGCGGCGATACGAGGCGCTCGCGTCAAGTACTGGGTGATGGACCTCAACCCAGACCAGATGATCGCCATGGGCTGGATCAAGGCGTCATCACCCATCGTCAAACTGTTCGATTGGTTCAACCGAATGGTCCTGCGCCGCGCCTCGGACATCATCACCCTCGACCGCTTCATGGCCGAGCGCGTGCTGCGCAAACTCGATGTCAGCGAGAAGCTGCATGTCATGCCGCCGTGGCCTCACGAAGATCACCTCGAACCTGTCCGCCACGAAGACAACCCATTCCGCAAGGAGCACAACCTTCAAGACAAGTTTGTCATCATGTACAGCGGCAACCACAGCGTGTGCACGCCGCTGCGCACGGTGCTCGACGCGGCACTGAAGCTGCAAGACGAAGCGAGCCTCGTGTTCATGTTCATCGGCGACGGCACGGGCAAGAAGGAAGTTGACGACACAATCGAGCAGTACCGGCCGAACAATATCCGCTCTCTGCCCTATCAGCCGTTATCGCGGATCAAGTACTCCCTTTCGGCGGCCGAGGTCCACCTGGTGGTCGTGGGCGACACCGAGGTCGGGATTCGTCATCCTTGCAAAATCTACGGCGCGATGGCTTTGGCCCGCCCGATCCTGCTGCTCGGCCCAGATCCTTGTCACGCCTCAGATCTGCTACACGAAAGCCGGCTCGGATGGCATATCCAACACGGCGATGTTGATGGCGCGATCAAAGCGATCAGGCAGATCGTGCAGACGGATCGCAAGCAACTGGCCAAGATAGGCGACCGAGCCCGACGCATCGTCACGGATCAGTTGAATCAGAAGACACTGTGCGCGAAGTTCTGCAACATCGTGGAAAGGGAAATCCAGCCATGAGGCCCGGGCACGCAACGGTCTCAGAATTCTTCGATTCGTATGCCTGCGAGTTCGACTCGATCTACGGCACAAGGAATACTCTGCTCAATCGGCTGATCAACAAATACTTCCGGAGGAGCATGCGGCTCCGGTTCCAGAGGACAATACAGGGTTGCGATCCGATCCAAGAGAGGAGCGTGCTGGACATCGGCTGCGGGCCCGGACATTACGCCATCACCCTCGCCAGGAACGGAGCCCAGCCGGTCCTCGGCATCGACTTCGCCGAGGAAATGATCAATCTGGCTAAGAAGCACGCCCAGCAGGCCGGCGTCGCGGATCGGTGCCTGTTCACACTCGGAGATTTTCTGGAATACCCGATCAACGAACGCTATGACTACGCCATTGTCATGGGCTTCATGGACTACATGGCCGATCCGCGGGCCGTGATCGACAAGGTGTTGCTGGCCACGCGGCGCCAGGCGTTCTTCAGCTTTCCCGTCGCCGGCGGGATTCTGGCCTGGCAACGGAAAATGCGCTATCAAAGGCGCTGCGAGCTGTTCTTATACACCGCCGGCCAGCTCTATGAGTTGTTTTCCGATCGGCCAGATGGCACGGTCAAGATACAGCGGATCGCCCGTGACTTCTTCGTCACCGTCACGATGCAATGATCATCACGGGAGGCCGGCGGCGCAATCCCTACGCCCCGGCACCCTCGTCCGATTCGAAGCTCACCTGCCAGAGATGACTTCCACCACCAACACCATCACCAACGCCTTGTCATTCGACATCGAAGACTGGTTTCACATGGTCGATATTGACGCTGTAGCCGATCCCAAAGCCTGGCCGACGCTGCCGTCGATCGTCGTCGAGTACACGCATTGGATCTTGCACACGCTGGACGATGCGAACGTCAAGGCAACCTTCTTCGTGCTGGGATGGGTGGCCGAGCGCTACCCCGAACTCGCCAAGCTCATCGGTGACCACGGCCATGAACTCGGCACACACTCCTACTGGCATCGCAAGGTCTACGATCTCACACCGCAGCAGTTCCGCGATGACCTCAAGCGGTCGATCGACGTGATCCAGGAGCAGTCCGGCCGGAAGGTCTTGGGGTTTCGAGCCCCGAGTTTCTCCATCCGACCGGGCACAGAATGGGCATTTGACGTTCTCGGCGATCTCGGGCTGCGGTACGACACCAGCCTGTTCCCCGCCCGGCGTGGGCACGGCGGCTACCCTTGTCCCCATCGGCCTCACCTATTCAACGGCGCACCGACCGGTCGCCCTATCCACGAACTGCCCATTAGCGTCATGCGGCTTGGGCCGATCAATCTCCCGTTCAGCGGCGGCGGCTATCTGCGCCTGCTGCCCGGGGCCGTGATCCGCTACGGGTTCAAGACGCTCAATCAACGTGGTCTGCCGGTGGTGGTGTATCTGCACCCCCGCGATTTCGCCCCCGAGTGTCCTCGCGTGCCCATGCCGTTACACCGGCGGTTCAAGTCGTACGTAGGACTCCGCTCCACAAAGGGCAAGCTCAAGATGCTTCTGCACCGATACCGCTTCGACACCTGCGCCAGGGTATTGGGCATCGACCCTAGCCGGACGGCCCTGAAATGACACACGCGCCGCAATCGCCACATGCTTTCGGCCGAAGGCCTTCGCCGCTGCGGTATCAGGTAGCCGGCGACCGATCTCCAGTCGTTGGCGCGACGGCCGGCCCAACACTTCCCCCTCAAAGGGAACAACTCGATGTGCCCTGAAGATTCGCAATCGCCCGACGCAGCCCCAGCCCCTGAACCTCCAATGCAAATGCGGCCCCAGCCGAGCACCTGGTCATTCCAGGAGAAGCTCGGACGCGCGATCTGGATGCTACTGGGCAGACCCATCTTCCGCATCAGCTTCCACAATTGGCATCGCGTGCGGAGGGCGTTGCTGCGGCTCTTCGGCGCCAGGATCGGCAAGGGTGTGTCGATTCGGCCGACGGTCAAGATCGAGATCCCATGGTTGCTCGAAATCGACGACGGGGCAACCATCGGTGATTACGCGATTCTCTATAATCTCGGCAAGATCAAGATCGGCAAGCGGTCGATCATCAGCCAGTACGCCCACTTGTGTGCGGGCACGCATGACTACACGGTGTCCTCCTTCCCGCTGATCCGTGCTCCGATCACCATCGGCGACGATGTGTGGATCGGAGCCGACGCCTTCATCGGGCCGGGCGTGCATGTGGGATCGCTCAGTGTGTTGGGTGCTCGATCCAGCGCGTACAAGGATCTGCCCCAAAAGCAGGTCTTCGTCGGCAACCCCGCCAGACCCATCAAGGACCGCGTGCTTCGATGACCCGCGACGCTGCCCGCTCGCGGCACGCCACCTGCTTGCCCGTGCGGTGGGAGGCCCATACCGTTTGCGCCGATGACGCTTCGAATCTATAACACGCTCACGAAGCGCCTTGAGGAGTTTGTGCCTCAGGACCCCACGGGCAGGCGGGTGACGTTCTACAGCTGCGGCCCGACGGTCTACGACTACGCTCACATCGGGAACTTCCGTTCGTTCCTCAACGCCGACCTGCTTCGCCGCACGCTCGAGTTGCTCGACTACGACGTGGTTCACGTGATGAACATGACCGATGTCGGCCACATGACCGAGGACTCGGCCACGGACGGTGCGGGCGAAGACCGGATGCAGGTCGCGCGCAGGCGCCTGCTGGACGCGAAGAAGGCCGGCACATTGCCGCCCGACGCCAAGGACATCGACCCCAACGATCCCTATCGAATCGCCGACTTTTACGTCGAGGCGTTTCTCAGAGACGCCCGCTTGCTCGGTCTGACCGTCGCTGCGGAGGCCCGGCAACGCCCCGAGCTGATGCCCCGACCCACTCAATACATCCCGCCGATGATCGAACTGGTAAAGACGCTGTTGGACAAGGCCCACGCCTATGTCGCAGACGACGGGACGGTGTATTTTGATGTACGGTCGTTCGCCGACTACGGCCGTCTGAGCGGCAATACCCTCGAATCGCTGAGAGAGGCCGCCGGCGGCCGAATCAACCAAGCCCACCAGGCCGCCAAGCGGCACCCGGCCGACTTCCTTCTCTGGAAACCTGATCCGCAGCATCTGATGCGCTGGCCGAGCCCATGGGGCGAAGGATATCCGGGCTGGCACCTGGAATGCTCGGTCATGGCCATGAGCCTGCTGGGGCAGGGCACGGACGGCGTCATCGACATCCACTCCGGCGGCGAAGACAACATCTTCCCCCATCACGAATGTGAGCTCGCCCAGACCCGCGGCGCCACCGGCCAGCCGTACTTCGCGCGCTACTGGTTTCACACTCGGCACCTTGTCGTCGAAGGCGAGAAGATGGCCAAGAGCAAAGGCAACTTCTTCACCGTCGGCGAACTCCTGGCCAAAGGAGCCTCGCCGGCGGCGATCCGCCTGGAGCTGACGAAAACGCACTATCGCTCCAACGCGAACTTCACCATGCAGGGGCTTCGCGACTCGCAACGCCTCATCGACCGTTGGGCCCGGCTGGAAGCGTGGCTGGAGGACAACCAAGACGTGGGAATCGATGGCCGGACGCTGCTGTGCGACGCGCTGGATGAGTTCACGAAATCACTATGCGATGATCTCAACGTCGCTGGGGCCATTGGCGTGCTCAACGAAGCCATCGGGCAGTACTCGATCGGCTCCGACGGGCCCGGGTCGCCAGCCGCCAAGGGCCACGGACCGCCCCATGCCCGCGAGCTGCAAGCGCTGCGGACCATGTTGCGCGTGCTGGGGGTGCTCGATCTGGAGCGCGAAAGTTCCACCGCCGGCGGGGCAGTTGATGAGCGCTTGATCGTGTCGAAGATCGCCGAGCGAAATGCGGCCCGGGCCGCGAAGGACTGGTCCACCTCCGATGACATTCGAGACGAGCTGGCCGAGATGGGCATCGCCGTGAAGGACGGCCCTGACGGCACGACCTGGTCGCGGATTGTGCGGTAAACAGAGCCGCGGTGTGTCGCCGCGGACCGCTCCGTCGCGGGGCGACTCTGATCTCTTGAAGTCTCACGACGGAATCCCATATGCCCGGCGGACGCAAACCCGTCATCGGCCTTGCCGGCGGCATCGGCGCAGGTAAGAGCACCGTCGCCCGGATGCTCGCCGACCTCGGTTGCGTGGTGGCCGACTCCGATGTCCTGGCCAGGCAGGCTCTGGTGGACCCAGCGGTCCACGAGGCGCTGCTGCGCTGGTGGGGACCGCAGGTGCTTAGTGATTCGGGCCAGATCGACCGTGCCGCCGTGGCACGAATCGTCTTTGCTCGTCCCGGGGAGCGACGACGCCTAGAATCGGTCGTTCATCCGTGGATCGAATCGCGACGCCGAGCACTCTTCCAGCGGGCGCCCCGGGACGCGCCGGCCTTGGTGATCGATGCCCCGTTGCTCTTCGAAGCCGGGGTGGACAGGGCATGCGATGCGGTGGTCTTCGTCGAGGCGGACCGAGACACGCGTGTCCGGCGGCTTGCCGAGTCGCGGGGGTGGGACGAGCAGGAGCTGTCCAAGAGAGAAGATTTGCAACGACCGCTTGACGAGAAGCAGGCAAGAGCCGATTATGTGATTAGCAACACCGGCGACCTGGATGCACTGACCGAGCAGGTCCGCCGTACCTTGAGCGAAATTGTTCAACCCCACCGGAGCTGATGCGTTCGTTTCGCGGTGGGTGAGCGGGCGAACGGGTTGATTGACGGCTCGAAGGGCCGATCGCAGTCGCGATCTGGTTGTCGCCAATAGTTCAAGCACCGTCGCCGCATTCGTGCACTGAAATCCCTCCCCGAACGACCCGAACCACGCACCTTCGTCTTGGCCTGGACGATTCCCACACCAGCCATGCGCGCAGACCAACAGCCCTCGATGCGGCGCGCCGTTGATAGCGAGGAGTAGACCGCAACTATGGTCACCAGAAAGTACCGCAAACGACGCAAGAGGAACCCCACGACCAGTTCTACGCTCACCGTCACCCTTCAACCCGGCGAAGTGCCCTCCGACGAGCAGCTCGAAGCGGAAGCGGTGGCGCTGGAGGAGGAGACCCAGGGCAAGTACAACCTGGCCAAGAAAGACGATCTCAGCCTCGTCGTGCTTCAGCGGATGGCGACCGACCAGCTCAACGAGCTCGCTGAAGCCGAAAAGATCGAGGAGTTCGCATCGCTGCCGAAGCAGAGGCTGGTCTTCGAAATACTCAGGGCCCGGGCTCGCCGACAGGGATTGATGATGGGTGAAGGCACCCTTGCGATCTTGCCGGACGGCTTCGGTTTCCTTCGCAGCCCCGAGTACTCCTACCTGCCGTCGCCCGACGACGTCTATGTCAGTCCGTCGCAGATTCGGCGGTTCGGGCTTCGCAAAGGCCATATTGTGCGCGGTCTGATCCGCCCACCCAAGGAGACGGAGACGTATTTCGCTTTGCTTCGGGTGGAGCAGGTCAACGGCCGCGACCCCGCACTGGTGCACGACCTGCCGACGTTTGAGAACCTCACACCGTTACATCCCAACAAACGACTCATCCTCGAGACCGAGGCGGACATCATCGAGACGCGCATCATCGACCTGGTCACACCGTTCGGTCTCGGCCAGCGGGCGCTGATCGTTTCCCCACCTCGAGCCGGCAAGACCATCATCCTCCAGCAGATCACCAATGCGGTCGCGAAAAACCACCCGGAGGTGCACGTCATCGTGCTGTTGATCGATGAGCGGCCGGAAGAAGTGACCGATTTCCGCCGCAACACTCCCGATACGGTTGAAGTCGTCGCCAGCACGTTCGACGAGCAGGCCACACGGCACATCCAAGTGACCGAAATGGTCATGGAGAAGGCCCGCCGAATGGTCGAGCACGGCGACCACGTGGTGATTCTGCTGGACTCGATTACCCGGGTCGCCCGCGGCTACAACAACGCCATGCCCACCACGGGGAAGATCGGCACCGGCGGCGTGGATACCCAGGCGCTAATCAAGCCCAAGAAGTTCTTCGGCTCAGCCCGCAACATCGAGGACGGCGGGTCGCTCACGATCTTTGGCACCGCGCTTGTGGACACCGGCTCCAAGGCCGACGAGGTCATCTTCGAGGAGTTCAAGGGCACCGGCAACGCTGAACTGCACCTCACCAGGAAACTGGTGGAGAAGCGAATCTGGCCGGCGATCGACATTTCCGCCTCCGGCACCCGACGAGAAGAGCTGCTGCTGGACCCCAAGGAGCTCGAGCTGGTCAGTCGCCTGCGAAAGGTCGTCGCGGACATGTCCGTCGTCGAGGCGATGGAGCTGCTTAGAGGGCGCATGCTCAAGACCAAATCCAACGCCGAGTTCCTCATGACCATGAATCTCGGCTGAACGGCGATGGAATGGGGGCCTTCGCACGTCTAGCCAGTCACTGCACCCCGTGTGGGCACTTCTGCGTATTCTCTTGAGAGGCTGGACCGTCCGCGCTCACGGCCTATGCTGTGGCAGAGCCCTTGCAAGGCTGATCTGAGGATGCTGACAAGGAGCATCACCATGAACGCTCGCCGTGGATTCACCCTGACCGAGCTCATGGTCGTCATCGGGATCATCGTGGTCCTGCTCGGCCTGCTGCTCCCGGCGCTCGCCGGCGTCTTCAGCAGCGGCCTGATGACCAAATCCATGTCCAACATGCGACAGATCGGCCAGTGGATGAGGATGTATTCCTCGGACAACCGCGAGTTCATTGTGCCCAGCCAGTTCAATTATTCGTATCCCGATTGTCCGACCTGCTATCGAGGCAAGGTGCGTTCGGCTGCCGACCCACCGCTAGGCGACCAGCACAAGGGAACGTGGAGCGACATCCTCTGGACGGTCTTCGAGGGCGGCGTGTTTCCCGAGGCCGGAGTTCCGGTAGCGAATGGCGGGCTTGATTACGACTACCGATTCGACTCACCGGACAAGAAGCTGTACGACCTCGTGGGAGGCGACCTGGAGAATCCCTTCCGCTCCGCAGCACTCAACAAACGCAACGCGCCCGCCGGCAGCGGCACTGGCCCCGCGCCGATCGGAGACGCCGACCCCACGCCGTTCGGCTCGGGCGCGCAGGAGATCGGCCGGCCCGGGTATTTCGCCGCCAACAATTTCTTCAACGCCGATCAAGAGGTTGATTCCGAAGCCAGGTTCTACACCACCGGGCAGATCAAGGCCCCGGAACGGTCGATGTATCTCGTGGATTCGGTGGCTGGCGAGACCATCGAGGACGAACCTGAGCCGTTCCAGGCGGGTCCGACGCTTGGTACCCCGGGCTCGGTGCCGACGCTTGAGGTGGATTTCCGCTACTCGGGCGTGTGCCTGATGCTGTTCCTGGACGGCCACGTGGAGCCGGTGGGGCAGTGGCAGGATATCTGCGAGCTGGAGGGCCTCGACGGCCGGAGCATCCGAATCAGGAACCTGACCAGCAACGTCTCGCCCTGCCCGGCCCCATAGCCGTAGCCGCCCGGGCTCTATCCAGAAGCTGAAGGCCTTGAGGCAACATTCTGCCGATCAGCCCTTGCCACGACCGCAGAAGCGGCTAGACTTGGACTTCCGTCCCATCTTCGGGACGGTTTTTCGTCGCAGGGGGGCTTGATCGTGCCTGGGCTCCAGGCCGCCGACAGGCCACCGTAGCTCAGTGGTAGAGCACACCC
>JAPUKX010000041.1 GCA_027295435.1 Planctomycetota bacterium
GGAGAAGCGTCTTGCCGTTATCAGCGCCCGATAGTTCGGCTATCGTATGTGCCGGCATGAGCACCGTCAATGCCCGGCAGAGGCGCTGATCTGTGGCTGCTGCCAGGCCACCGCACCGATTCCGCGAAGCTTTTCGTATCGTCGTTGAACCAGCGTTTCGGGCTTGGATCGGGTCAGCTGGCGAATCTGGTCCACAATCCAGCTCTGCACATCCTTGGCGGTGGCGTGTGGGTTACGATGGGCCCCACCCACCGGTTCAGGAATCACATGGTCGATGAGGCCGTTGGCGAGGTTGTCCCTGGCCGTCAGGGCCAGCGCGTTGGCGGCCGCAGCATTGGATTGCTCGTTGGCCTGCTTCCACAGGATGGCGGCGCATCCTTCGGGGCTGATCACGGAATACCATGCATATTCGAGCATCGCGACTCGATCGCCGGCCCCGATGCCAAGCGCCCCGCCCGAACCACCCTCCCCGATGACCACGCAGACGATCGGTGTATGCAGGCGGCTCATTTCGCGGAGGTTGGTGGCGATCGCTTCCGCCTGCCCGCGCTGCTCCGCCTTGATGCCGGGATACGCGCCCGGCGTGTCGATCAGCGTCACCACCGGCAAACCGAACTTCTCCGCCAGCTTCATCTTCGCCAGAGCCTTGCGATATCCCTCTGGGTGGGCGCAGCCGAAGTGGCAGGTGATCTTCTCTTGGGTGGTCTTGCCTTTCTGATGCCCGATGATCATTGCCTTGTACGGGCCGATCCGGCCGAGCCCGGTGATGATTGACGGGTCGTCGCCGAAGCGCCGATCGCCGTGCAGCTCGCAAAAGTCTCGGCACATCATTTCGAGGTAGTCGGAGGTCTGCGGCCGTTTGGGATGCCGGGCGACCCGCACAATGTCCCACGGGCTCAGGCCGGCGTAGATCTTCTTCAAGAGGCTGTCGCGACTCCCTCGCAGGGTCTCGATCTCCGGTGCGAAGTCCTCGGCATTATCGCGTTGCTCCAGAGCCGCGATCTGCTTCTCCAGCTCGATCACCGCCTGCTCGAACGGCAGGCTGAAGCCGCCGCTTTGCTTGTTCGACCTGGCCATGGTGGTGAGTCCGGTGCGGGCGGCGCCGATGCCGCCGAAGGCCGACAGTCTACGCGACTCGGTCGCAGAAGCGCAATTGACGTGCCGCCCGAGACCGGTAGGCTCGCCGTCGGCATAATGGCGACGATGACTGCCCGGCCCCTGGGCCGAGATGGCTCGGCGCGTCTCGGGTCGGCTGCGTTGGGCGTCAACCCTGTTTTTCGGGAGATCGGCCGATGAAATGCAAGTTGGGCATGATCGGTGGGGGGAATATGGGCCAGGCGATCGTCCGCGGGGGGATTGACGCCGGCGTGCTGGAGCCGCATGCCGTGTTGGTCGCCGAGATTGACCCCGCTCGCCGTGAAGTCGTGGCCGAGCTCGGCTGCGCCACCACTGATGATCCGGCCGGCGTGCTGGGATGCGAACAGCTCATGCTTGCGGTGAAGCCGCAGAGCTTCGAGGAAGTTGCCCGGACCATCGCCCCGATCGCCGAGGGGAAGGTTGTCATCTCAATCATGGCTGGCCTGAGCAGCACGTCGATTCGTCGATCCCTGGGGGAGCAAGCTCGGGTGGTGCGAGTGATGCCCAACACGCCGTGCCAGGTCGGGGCAGGGATGGCCGCGATCGCGCTGGGCGCCGGCGCCCGGGCGGGCGACGAAGCGCTGGCCGTGGCCATCTTCAACGCGCTGGGAGAGACCGCGATTGTGCCCGAAGCGCAGATGCACGCGGTTACCGCCGTCAGCGGGGGCGGGCCGGCCTATGTGTTCCTGCTCGCCGAAGCCATGCAGCAGGCTGCGATGGGGCTGGGCTTGGATGATCCGACCGCTCGATTGCTTGTCCGGCAAACGATCTACGGCGCCGGGAAGCTGCTCATGGAGACCGACGAGGACGCAGCCGTCCTTCGCAACGCGGTCACCAGCCCCGGTGGCACCACCGAAGCGGCGCTCTCGGTGATGATCAAACGCGACCTGCCCGGGATTATTGTTGACGGAATCACCGCCGCGCGTGATCGTGGGATCGAGCTGGATCAGTAGTCGCGTCTGACGAACATCCAACAGGCTACCCCAAGGACAAGAAGCTCGAATCCCAGGGACGACGTGATGATGAACCAAGGCGAAGTGTCGTCGTAGTACGCTTCCATACGGCGCGAAGTTTCCGCGTCCACGCCGGTCGGGCGATTGGCGTTCGAGCCGGGCATCATGCCGGTCATGTCCCCGCGCATCATCGCGATGATGCTGAATCCCTGGGGATCTTTGAGCCACCGCGAGAGCAGCCCGACCGTGTGCTGTGTCTTGGGCAGAATGATCACGCCAACGCGAACCCTGCGATGCCAGGTCGTCAACGTCTGCTCGAGCTCTTGGGCTTGCTCGTGATCCTCCTGTGCGCCATCAAGCTCGCGCTCCCATCGCAGGCGCTGCCGATCGCTGACGCCGTTCTCGGCATCATCCGCCGTGGCGAGACTGGCCTCAACTCGATCAACGATCTCTTGAGCCCGCTCGGCTTGGATTTGTGACATGAATCGGAACTGGTTCAGGAGCACTTCGGAGGATTGAATGCTCCACAGGCCACACCAGAACAGCATCGTCAGCAGAAGCGCCGTGATGGCCGAGCGAGTCAGTATCCCTGTAAGGACGTTCGCCGAATACAGATAGCTATAGAAGACGGTGACAATCGGAACCGCCGAAAAGATCATCCAGTTCCACTCGCCGAGGCGCAGACCGACGCATGCAAAGACGCCGACGCAGAACAGGCCGACCTGGAGCACGACGAACAGCAGGCTGGTGAGGTACTTGATCACGAAGAGCTTGATCCGCGTGATCGGCTTGGCCAGCACAAGGTCGATCGTGCCGCTGGCTACGAAGTCGGGGAAGATCGTCGTGGTTGAAATCAGGGCGAGTATGATCGCGATCCAACTCAGCCATATCGTCACCACGAAGTCGGAGAAGATGCCCATGTACATCGCACGCGCCCACGGGCTGCCTTGCTTGATAAACTCGCTGTCAACGTGTTTGAGGCCGTAGAGGATCGACATGCCGTCCTCATCGAACCCGATTGATCCGTAGCAAATGACGACCATGCCCGAGAGGACCAGCGTGATCCAGAACAGCTTCTTCGAGTTCAGCTCGCGGTAGGCGTCGAGCAGCATCGCCGCGACCACGGTCATCGCCGGCCTCCTTTGCCCGATCGGCCGACCGGCGGCGACGCTCCCGGCGCGAGCACCTGGCCGGTTGCCGGATCGGTCACCGCACGCATGAACAGATCCTCCAGCGTCTCCCGCACCGGCTCCATTGCACAGATGATGCGGCTTTCCCCACGGAGCCGGTCGAGGATCGGCTGCATCGGCCCCGGCTCACTGCCCTGGACGATCAGCTTGCTTTGGCCGTCGGATAAGACCTCCACGCGGATGGACGGGTCGCCCTGGGCCCAGTCCGGCGCGGCTCCCTGGATGGTGATCTCATACCGGCGGCTCTGGGCGGTCAGATCGTCGATCGTCCCTTGCATGACGACCTTGCCTTGCACAAGGATCGCGACGCGGTCGCACACCATCTCCAGTTCGCTAAGAAGATGGCTATTGAGAAAGATTGTCGTTCCCCGACGGCGAAGCTCAACGAGAACATCTCGGATCTCGCGCCGGCCGACCGGATCAACGCCGTCAGTTGGCTCGTCCAGCAGGACCAATTGCGGATCGTTCACCAGCGCCTGAGCCAGCCCGACGCGCTGCATCATGCCCTTGGAGTACGTGGAGACCTTCTTGTCGGCCCAGTCGCTCATGCCGACAGTTGTGAGCAGCTCCGCGGCGCGGCGCTTGCGTGTCCGCCGGTCCACCTTGGCCAGCGCCGCATAGAACTCCAATGCTTGCCGGCCGGTGAGATATCGCGGGAAGCGGTGATCTTCAGGCAAATAACCGACCCTCCGCAGCGTCGGCTTGTGACCGATGGGGCGACCCAGGAGTGTCCCACCGATGCGCGTGGGCCGCACCACGGTCATCATGATCTTGACCAGGGTGGATTTGCCCGCCCCGTTGGGGCCCAGCAGGCCGAAGATCTCGCCTCGATGCACCTGCATCTCCACGCCCCGCAGCGCGTGCACCTTTCCCCGATAGATCTTCTCGACGTGGTGCAGGTCGATGACGTACTCGCCATTGGTGGTCGCCATATTTGCGGCTCCGAGCAGATAGTGTAAGGCTCACCGGGGTTCTTTGGATCGCCTAGGCGGGTGTTGCGAGTGCTTGTGAGGCCGGTCAAGCCGCCGCCCGGTCCGATGGGCTTCAGGCCCCGGCCGGACGCCACACGCATGGGCCTCTCGAAGCACGCTCTCGGAGAGCCTATGCTGGGCCTCCATGCCTGCGACCCTCGGTGGTTTTCTGAGCAACCTTGAAGCAGTTGGCGAGCTGCAGCGGATCTCTGCCGAGGTCTCGCCGGTCCTGGAAATCGCCGAGATCGCCGATCGGGCAAGCAAGTCGCCTTGCCCTTCGATCAGCGGCAATGCTGCGATGTTTGATCCTCAGCATTGTGAGCTGGGTGGTAAGGCCTTGCTGTTCGAGAATGTGGCCGGCTGCGATTTCCCGCTGTGCATCAACGTCTTCGGCTCCTATCGGCGGATGGAGATGGCGTTGGGCTGCGAGGCGACCGGCGGCTTCGAAGCAATCGCCCAGCGCATCGCTGAGTTGACCAAGCCCCAGCCGCCGAGCTCGCTTCGAGACATGCTGACCAAGGCCAAGTTGTTCTTTCCGTTGCTGCGCTCCCCGCCGAGGCGCGTCCGTCGAGGGGCCTGCCAGGAGGTTGTCCGGCTGGCCGAGCGCGGCGAGATCGATCTTCGACGGTTGCCGCTGATCAGGTGCTGGCCGCTGGATGGCGATCTTGCCGCCGTCGGCTGGGACCTTGCACCGGCCGAAGCGGGCACGCGGCAAACCGATGGGCGATACATCACCATTGCCGGGATGCACACTATCCATGCCGATGATGAAGGCAACCCCCGCCCCGCCAGCCACA
>JAPUKX010000042.1 GCA_027295435.1 Planctomycetota bacterium
GGCATGGCGATGCTCATGGTTGTCGCTCCACCACGATATTGTAGGGAGCAGGCATCCTCCAATTGCACCAGATTTGGGCCTTGGGCGGAAGAATCTCGCGCCAATGGCACTGGGTGCACCGCTGCTTGAGGGCTCGAGCGCGATCGGGCTAAGACGCGTCACCCGGCGAGGTAGGCTCCGGAGATTCCAGGGTGGATGAAGACGCTGGGTCCGAGGCGCGGATCTGGGCAGCCGGCGCCTCCAGCGCCGTGGGGGTCGTCGAGCTTGATTTGATCGGTTTGGCCTCGACGGTCCAGTCGCCGGGGTGCAATCGCGAGGCGATGGCCCCGACGATCAGGTGCAGGTTACGGTACTTATAGTCGTCGAGCTTCGCGCGGGCGCCGTCGCGATGCACGACGTAAGCGACCGATTTCGCCATCCACCGGGTCAGGTCGATGTCGGCGATCTCATCAGCCTTCCAGGCGCCCTTGGGCAAGTGAAGCGTGCCGTCTTCATCCAGCGCGAACCTCCGCCTCTTGACAACCAAGACCATCCAAAGTGCGCACACACCCATCGGCAAACACGGAATGAACAAGAGTCCCTTGACGATCCGGTCATACGCGGCCGGCTTCCTGACTTCGCTCAGCGCGTTGAGGGCGTCCTGATTCGCGGTGTATGCCCGCTGCGCGGCCGGGAAATCCGCCAGCCGGCCTTGCTCGCGCTGACCAAACAATCCGCCGATGTTAAGGCTGAGCAGCACTATCCACGCGGCATCATCACTGGATTGGATCGACTGTTGCAACGCCTCGAGCTGAATCCGCGCGGACTCCGGGTCCGCCGAATTGATCCGAATGTCAAGCTGCTGCGCGTGCCGTGCCATGACAGCAGCAATCGCACCGCTGATTGCGTCAATCGCAGCGATTGCCTCATCGTTGGGTTGTCCGGCGGGCTGGTCCGTCTCCAGGGCGGACTGGCATTGCCGCAGCACCTCCGACCGCTCATAGAGCAGCTGTTGCCGAGGGATGGATACCGCATAGTCGTAAACGCCCCAAGCCCCCAGCACCGTGAAGACCACCGCGATGATGATCATTCGCCAGGCGTAATGTCTCGCGATGGTGGAGGTGATGGGCATGAGGTTATTTCACGGGTAGGCGGTCGTGTGCGGAAGGGCTAAGGCATTCAAAAGATCAAGGATGTGTAAGCATAGCAACCATTTCGGTTGATCTGTGTCGGCCCTGCTGGGCGATGTGCTGATGAGACCAGTGGCCCGCGCACCGGCACCGGCCGGGCCACAAACGGCAAGGAATCGGTGGAATAGTATGGGCGAGGCGGCGTCTTGTATCGGAGTACTGTAGTCGATCATGCCTCGCACCGAATAGAGGAATCTTCACATGGCTCGTACACAACCATCAACCCAGTTTCCCTTGCGTTACGTGGCGCTTGCCTGTCTGCTTGGTTCGGCGGGTCTGGTGAGCGGGTGCAATGACGCCCAGGCCGGAGCACTGCTCGGAGCGGGGGTCGGGGCTCTCGCCGGACAAGCCATCGGCCGGGACACGGAGGCCACCCTGATCGGCACCGCCGTCGGCGCCGGGGCCGGCTACATCATCGGCAACGAGTCCGACAAGGCCAAGCACCAGCGCGAGCACTACGACGGCGACTACGACTACTGAGCCGCGTACCGGGTCTAAGCTCTCAACGTGCAGCTTTCCCTCATCCCCGCGCTCTGCCGGGGGGTCGGGTAACCTCACAGTGTAAGGACGGCGATGCCATCGCCGGCTTTGCACAGACTGTTGCACAAGTTTCAGACCGGGGATCATCGTGTTGCGAGCCAGGCCAATAGCCGCGGGCGGAAGCCCGCGGACCGAGCCGATCCAAACAGGTCGATTTTTTCCTTTCAGCCCGACCGGCCCGCGTGTTATTCTGGCTGGCAACCTTGAAAGGTGGTCGCATGGGGGCTCTTGACCTCCGGGGGCGGCCAGGGACTCGGCCAACCATCGGCCGCAGGCGGATGAGCACCACCCTGCGGCCTCCAAGCACAAAGGAGGCTCAGCGATGTTGTACGACCATCAGGTGGTCTATCAAGTGCTCACGGGTGCCGCCGTGGTCCTGCTCTTTTCCGCAGGCAGCGCCGTGGCCCAGCCCGGCTGGATCCTGTCGCACCAGAAGATCAGCGACACCCAAGGCGGCTTCACCGGCACGCTGGCGGATAGCGATGAGTTCGGCAACTCGGTGGCCGCGCTGGGTGATCTGGACAGCGACGGCGTGTGGGCTACCTAGCGGTGGGCGCACACTTCGATGACGACGGGTGCACATGGCGTGCGGGGGTCCACCGGGCTGGCACAGCCCGGCTCGCTGGGCTGATCCGCCGCGCGCGGCAAAACGGCGGGTGCGTGGTGCGGACGCGGAGACTGACGGATCGGAATCCGTGGGCTTTAGTCTTTCTTGTTCGCCTGCGCGATGGTGGCGGTGTCGGACCAGAAGCCCAGGGCCTTTCGGCGGGCGGTGCGCTGCAGTTGAGCGTATCGGCCGAGCAGGGAGTGGGGCCAGCGGTCGTCAGCCTCGGCGTAGCCGCCGGTCAGCAGCGCCTCGTTGAGGCTTGACCCGTCCGGCAATTCGACGTGAACAAGCAGCCGGCCGTACTCCCCGCGCGTTCGATGCGATTCGAGACGCAACGAGATGACCTGGCCGTCCGCCAGAGAGTGTGTCATTGCGGCTGCTTCATCGGCAAAGGGTTCAGCGGGCTGATCCGGGTTGGCGAGCTCGGGGCAGTCCACGCCCCAGAGCCGCAGCCGGGTCACGGGGCGATCCTCACGCGGATCGGGAATGTCGATCTCAATGGTGTCACCGTCGATCACCCGCACCACCTGGGCCCGGGCCCCGTGGTACGTTGCCATGTCGTCGGCGTGCCGTACCAGCAACCAGCCGTTGCGGTCGGCGACGATCAGCGCGATCAGGACTGCGACGACGATGAGCCATGGCCAGCGCCTCGGGTCTCGGCGAGCGGTGGGACAGTTCACGGCTTCACTTTGGTCTTTGGAGTCGGGCTGCCTAGCGTGGGGTGCTCGGTTGAAAGCAACTGATGCGCCTTGCAGCACGCCTCGTGAAGGCACTGATGTAGTCGATCGTGATCGGGCACTGCATCGAGGCGGCCAAGAATGGCTTCGATGCGCCGGTCGATCACCATTTCGGGATCGATGGACTCGATCGCCCAATCGCCCAGCGCTTCAAGGCCATCGACGAACCAGGCCATATCGGGGTTTTCGGGGTCGGCGGGGGGATCGACCATTGTCCGCACGGTGGTGCTGCTGCAGAGGGCAACAATCGGGCAGAGCCCAAGCGTGGTCAGCGGCTCCCGGCACAACACCGCCACCGGCACCTCCCGGCTAAGGGCGGCCAGGCGGAACCTTCGGGCCTCGGCCCCGACCCTCGGCGGTTGAACCAGATAGCACCCCGGCTCGATGGGCATCTCTTCAGTGATCGGGGTTTCCAGGATCGTGATCGTGGCGACTGCCAGGGCCTGCCCAAGGCGCTGCCGTCTGGCTTCTCGCAGTGGCCCGACGATCCTCGCCAGTCGGTCAAAATCGTGTTGTGGGCGGGCGATTTGTAGCGCTGTGTTCGCTAGGCGTTCCGCGTGAAAATACTGAGCCCCCGCGACCGCTTCTTGGGCTTTCTCCATCAGATCATCGAGGTTCTGCGCTTGGTCAGCGGCGGGAATGGTCATTGATTCTTTGGGTCAATGCGGCGCTGCAGGTCGTCGAGGATGTCACGCCACTCCTGCACGACATCTGGGAACTCGTAGAGCAGGGTATCGGCCAGGCCAATCTGGTCGCGTCCGGCCAGCGAGCTGCGGACAACTTTTAGCTGCTCGTTGAGTCGAAGGATTGAGGCGCTGATGGGTGAGTCATGGACAACGATCTCGTCGAGACTGAGGCCAAGGAGCTGTGAGCCCTTGACGATCGCCTGCTGTACGGAGAGCCAGATCGAGATCGCCTCGTTGAGCTTGTCCATGGCGATGGTGTGCTGGTCGGATTGCAGCAACCGGGCCGCCTCCTGCTGCAGTTCGTCAGCGTCGGCCAACGCCTCCGCGGCCTCGGCCAACGTCTCGCAGACAAGCTCGGCGGGATCAGCGCTGATGAGTCGAACGACGTCGGCAACGGCGGACTGGCATTCGGGCGAGGCAATCCGCTGTTCGTTCCATTGCGCGCCATCCACGAAGACATCGTCGACAAGCCGGCCACGGTTCTTGGCTAGAACGGCCACGGCGTCGATCGCCTCACCGACGGTCCGTGCCTTCACGTCGCACTCAATATCGTCAAGCAAGACCTGCATCGTCTTATCATCGCCCAGGTGGGCCTGACTGGCAATACCGCCTGTGGCTGGCCCGGGCCTTCCGCACGACCTCTGTGGGCGCTTATCGGTCCACAGCGACCTCTGCTGTAGCCCAATTCGCATCGGCCTCGTCGCGGGTACGCCTCACCCAACATTGGCCCGCGAGCGGGGCTCGATCAGCTGTGACCGAGCGAGCGTGGTGCGATTCATGCGCCATAGGCTTCGGCGACCTCATCGGCCAGCACCGGGTCGCCGATGCTGATGCGGACCGCGCCGTCAGGCACGAGCTCGACCACGACGGGGGCCGCGGTGGTGGTGATCATCAATCCCTGGTCGGGGCTGTCCGCATCGCTGATCAGGACCTTGATGAGGGCGTTGAGGGTATGGAAGTCGCCCGGATCGCATAGCAGCGGATCACGGGTGTTCAATTCGACTGTCGCTGCGGTATCCACCGCCTGCCAGTCTTCGTTCTCGGCCATGCTGAACGCGACGGCGTCGAAGACTTTGCGCCATTTCGCGATCGGGATGAGAATCACCTGGTTGAGGTGCAACTTGTGGATGATGTGCTCAACGACCCCGGGCAGGCGGTCCTTGGCCACGGCGACAACGCTGGCGCCCGGCCGCGGGGCGGATGTGCTCTCGCGGCAGGCCAGATGCAGGTGGACCACATTCTTGTTTTCCACCAGCTCCAGGCAGATCCGGTCGTCGCCGGCGGGTACCTCTCGGACACCCTGCTCTTTGAGCAGATCCATGACTTCGCTATAGGCGACGAATTCCACCGAAGTGTCTCTTGGCAGGAATCGGCGGCATGCAATGCGCCAGGATACTACTCTACCGCAGATTGACCTGTGGCAACACCGCCTTGGGGCCCGGACGCAAGACTATCTGCCGGCCGTCGGACACGTGCCGGGCCGGGGGCATACGATCGGTAGAGCGCAGCGAGCCATCCGGGCAGGCGGAACATGCAAACAATTCTGTTTGTCTGCAGTGGAAACACGTGTCGCAGCCCGATGGCCGAAGCGATCGCTCGGCATCTTATCGACGATGGGCTCTTGGGCGACGCCCCCGAGGTGTTCGTGGCCTCCGCGGGGGTGGCTGCGCCCAACGGCTCGCCACCGACGGTCGAGGCGATGGCCGCCCTGGCGGCGATCGGCATCGAATACGAGGGATCGTCCAAACCGCTGACCGCCGAGATGATCCGCAACGCCGACCTCGTGCTCTGCATGACTTCGCGGCACGTCGAGACGGCCAGGTCACTCGCTCCAACGGCCCACGAGAGTCAGATCATGCGCCTGGACCCGGCCGGCAACATCGAAGATCCGATCGGCATGACACAGGGGGGCTATGATTCGCTGGCCGATAGGCTCATGCAGATCATTCCTCAACGACTCAAGGAACTGCTTGGCGATGAAGATCGCGCTGGGAACGGATCACCACGGCATTGAAATCGGGCAGGTCCTGGTTCAGCATCTGCGGGCCGAGGGACATGAAGTCGCTCGCTTGGGCGAGTGCGGGTGCGAGCCTTGCGACTACCCGGATAACGCGTTTCTCGTTGCTCGCGCCGTGGCCGACGGCGAGGCGCAGCGGGGAATCCTCATCTGTGCAACGGCTATCGGCATGTCGATCGCGGCCAACAAGGTGCCCGGCATTCGCGCGGCGCTGGTGCACGACGAGGCCGCCGCCGAGATCAGTCGCCGGCATAACGACGCCAACGTCTTGTGCCTCTCCGGCGACACGACCCCCCTGCAGCAGGTGCCGAAGATCGTTGACGCCTGGCTGGACACCCCGTTCGACGGCGGCCGACACGAGCGGCGAGTGAGGAAGATCATGGCCATCGAGCGCGGCGAGAATCCCGCCGGGTCCGTCACCGACGCGGCCACCGCGTGAGGTCGCACGAATCTTTCCGCCGCCCCCCGGTATTCATCCGGGCCTATCTCCCTGGCGACTTGCAGCCTTGAGTTCAGTCGATGTCTGCAACGGCAAGAATCCTCGATGCGAACGCAAACCGGGCCCGGGAGGCTCTGCGGGTGATGGAGGATGCGGCGCGCTTCGCCCTGGACGATGCGCAACTTTGCCGCCAGTTGAAGTCCATTCGCCACGAACTGCGCCAGGCGCTGGCGAGTCTCCCACAGGGATGGCTGGAAGCCAACCGCGACGTGCCCAG
Source organism: Planctomycetota bacterium (assembly GCA_027295435.1). Taxonomy (GTDB): domain Bacteria; phylum Planctomycetota; class Phycisphaerae; order Phycisphaerales; family SM1A02; genus JADFFQ01. The sequence continues at coordinate 6,473 of JAPUKX010000042.1, forward strand.
CGACGTCGGCGCGTCGTTTTCCACCGATGACGAAACCACCCGCGCGGGATTGATCGATATCGTGGTGGCCGCGGGCAAGAGGCTCGGTGAGGCACTACGGGTCATCGAAGAGACGAGCAAGACGATCGATCCGGCTGTGGCTCGACGGATCGAGGCGATTCGGTATCGAGTCTACGACGTGGAGTCGGCGCTGCACCTTCGCATGGGGGCCGGCCGGGGCAGGCAATGGCACCTCTGCGTACTGCTCAGCGAATCACACTGCGCTCGGCCGTGGGAAGATGTGTTACGGGCAGCGATCGCCGGCGGCGCCGATTGCATCCAGGTGCACGAAAAGAAGATGCAAGGGGCCGCCCTGACGATTCGCGTCAAGCGCGTGATTGAGATCGCTCGCCCGGTGGCGGTGAGCGTGATTGTCAACGATCGCGTCGATGTCGCCCTGGCCGCGAAGGCTGATGGCGTGCACCTGGGGCAGCAGGATCTGTCGGTGCGAGATGTACGGCGTATCGCCGGGCGAACCCTTCTGGTCGGCTCCAGCACGCACAATCTTGACCAGGCCCAGGCCGCGGTCGCCTCCGGCGCCGATTACTGTGGCCTCGGAGCGATGTTTGAAACCACAACAAAGTCCGTTGCTGTACCGGCCGGACCTGGATACCTGCGTGCGTTCGTCGATCGATTCCCCCGCCAGCCGCACCTCGCAATCGGGGGGATCACTCCCGACAACATCGCCCGATTGATCGAGCATGGTGCGCGGGGCGTTGCGGTATGCTCGGCCGTTTGCGGGGTCGATCGGCCGCAGGCCGTGGTCATCGCACTGCGCGAGGCATTGGAGGCAACGGCGCCTCTCACCGGGGGCACCACGGTCTGAGCGGTGGCGCGCCGCTCTTGGAGCGGCGGCTAAACATCCCCCGCAGCGGTATGCTGTGCGGCGTGATCATCGCGGTTGTCGAATCAAGTGGCGAGCATGGTCTGGTGTCCAACACGGTCGGACTGTTCGTGGCCTTGTTGGGGTTCGCGGCGACCGTCGGCGTCTTGACCAAGTTCATCAAGATTCCCTACACCGTCGCTCTGGTCCTCGCGGGGCTGCTCGTGGCCGTGCTCGGCGCGGCGCCGCAGGGGGTGGTGATCACGAAGGACCTGGTCTTTGTGCTGTTCCTGCCTCCGCTGCTGTTTCAGGCCGGGTTGCACATGGACCTCGACTTGCTTCGGCGCAAGGCAATTCCAGTCACGACGTTGGCGATACCCGGGGTGGTGCTGAGCATGCTCGTGACCGGATTCGCGATCTCTTTCTTCTTGCCGGACAACGCAGTCGGGTCCGGCGTGTGGATGGCGGCGCTGTTGTTCGGAGCGATGATGGCCCCCACCGATCCGATCTCGGTGCTCGCCACATTCAAACGGGCCAAGGCTCCTGAAGCGCTGAGAACGTTGGTCGAAGGGGAAAGCGTGTTCAACGACGGCACCGGCGTCGTGCTGTTCCTGATCCTCTTTGGTGCGGTCGTCGGGGGGGAGCCGCTGTCCGTCGCTGATGGAGTCCTTGAGTTTGTCCGAGTGGTTGGGCTCGGACTCGTTGTCGGCCTCGGATCGGGGCTGATCGCATTCTGGCTCTTGAAGCGCCTCGATGATCACATGCTGGAAAACGCGATCACGGTGGTCCTGGTGTGGGGCTCGTTCATCATCGCCGAAGATTTTTTGGAGGCGTCCGGCGTGATTGCTGTCGTGGTGGCCGGCTTGATCATGGGCAACTACGGCAGCCGCCTCGCGATGAGCAAACAGACGCGGGAAACGATCCACACGTTTTGGGAGTCGATTGACTTCATCGTCAACTCGATGGTGTTCCTGCTGATCGGGATCGAGTTGCAGTACGTCGCCAAGACCACGCAGCTGCTCGACTCGAATGTCGTTCTCGCAGTCGCGGCGACGTTCGTCGC
>JAPUKX010000043.1 GCA_027295435.1 Planctomycetota bacterium
GTGACCTCAAGGATCACGCCGGTGTCAATGAACTCGACGAGGGTTTGTTGGACGCCACCCAGGGTGATGATGGTCCCGGTCGGCCGGCCGATGTTCTCCCCCACCTGGATCCGGGCCGTCTGGTTGTTCGCGGCCATCACCGAGGGATTGCTGAGCACCTGGAGTCGGCCCTGGGATTCCAGCGCCCGCAGCAGGAGGTTGAAGTCGCTGGTGGCGACGGAGATGTTCGGCACGCCAAGGCTGGAGACAAAGGCGCTGGATAATGCGGAGGCGCCACTGACGAGGAGCTGATCACCGCGGTATGGACCGGCCTCAAATGAAGCGTCGAACCCCCATTCGTCGGTGGTATCGAGCGTCACCTCAGCCAGCAGTACTTGAATCAGAACCTGCGGCGGATCGACGTCCAACTCGGCGATCATGTCTCTAACTCGCTGCATGTACCGGGGGCTGGCGCTGACCAGCACGGTATTGGAGTTGTCATCGCCGACGATGGTGATCTCCCGCTCCATCAGCCTGGCCGCGGACCCAATCTGGTCGACGCTGAACGTGCCTATGAGTTTGCGCTGCTCCTGTTCGACGAAATCGCTGATCACGCGGGCGATCTCGCCGGCGACGGCATTGCGCAGCTGATACACAAAGACTTCCCGCTCGTTCGCCTCTAAGCTGTCCAGTTCGGCCACGACCTGGGCCACGAGGTCCAGATAGTTGGGGGTTCCGGAGACCAGTAGGCTGTTGGTGCGGCTATCAACGGTGATCGACAGTTGCTGTCGCTCGTCCGGCACCGCGGTCAGCTCGGTTGTTTCCAGCCCGGCGTACGTGCCGGCCTGGCCGGGCTCGACTCCGGCCTCATCTTCGGTGATCGTTGATTCGCGTGGTCTGAGCACGAGCAGATTGCCCTGGCGGGAAAGGTTGAACAGGTCCGTGAGGATCTCCGCCATCGCCAGCGCATCTGCGTTCTGAAGCTTGAAGATGCGAATGTTCTGCGCGCCGGTGCTGGAGGCATCCATATCGCGGATCATCCGCTCGATCATCTCCATCGCCGCTGCGGGAGCAGAGACAATCACGGTGTTGGTGCGAAGGTCGGGGGTCAACGTGATCGACTCGCGGATCGCGGCGCTCACCTCCATCTCGGTGACCCGATCGCCGGTCTCGTCAGATTGTTCCACGGCGACCTCGCGCAGATACTTGAGCACGATCGCCTGCTTGGCGCCGCGCCGAGCTCCGATGCCCCGGCCGGAAAGCACGTTCTGGATCAGGCTGACCGTCTCCAGCGCGTTCGCGGACGTGAGCGGGATGTACTTGATCTCAACGACGACGGCCGGTCTGGCCCCATCCAACTGAGCCACCAGATGTTTGATTGCGCCGACGTCTGCCGGTGGAGCGTTGACAAGCACCGCGTTGAGTCGCTCGTCCGCCATCACCCGCACAGTGTTAGGGCCGCGAGCGCGGTTGGCTTCATCGACATACATCTCGCCGAGCAGATCGACGATGTCAACGGCCCGGCTGCTGGCCAGTTGAATCAGCTCGACTTGTCCCCCGCCGACCGCGCCGGCCTCCGCCTTGGTCAGGGCCCCGATCAGGTCGCGGATCGCCTGGAGGTTCTCACTGCTGGCGGCGACGATGAGGCTGTTGCTGGCGGTGTCGGGCTCAATGCTGACACGATCCGACGGAGTGCTTGCCGCGCCCAGCGATTGCTGCCGCTGTCTCATCAACTGCTGCAACCGCGGCGCAAGCAGCTCCGCGCGCATGGTGTCAAGCGCGATCACGTGCAGGCCGACGGCGGGATTGACCGGGGCCGCTTCGAGCCTGACCACAAGGCCGCGAATCGACGCCATGTCCTCTGGATTTGCTGCTACCAGCAAGCTGTTACTGCGAAGATCGGTCAACACCAGTGGTTGCTGGCTTTGCCGCAGTTCGGCCGGCAAGTCCGCATAGCGCCTGGCCATAATCGTGTTGATGGTCTCGGCGATCCGCTCGACGTTGCCAGAGCTCATCGTCAGAACCTCTATAAGGGCGTCATCCATCAGTGTGGAAGCGTCCAACTCCTGCGCGAGCCGCAGGATCACCTCGTACGATCCGTGTCCCGCGGCGATCACCAGGCTGTTGGTGCGGAGGTCGGCAACGATCGTGGTCCGTTCAAGATCGGCCGTCTCGGGTTCCACTTCGCGCAGCCGCTCCAACCGGGCATCCATCAACTGCTGAATCACTGAGGCCAAACGCGTCGCCGACGCGTTCTTCAGCTCGATCCGTCGAATCTCACCCAACTGGGGTGCAAGCTCGGCATCAAGCGTTTCGAGAAGCCGCTCCAACACTACAAAGCTGCGCGGGCTGGTGGCGACCACCAGCGCATTGGTGCGCTCATCCGCCTGGGCGATGACTCGATCGTCCGCCCGTATCGCCCCGGACTGCACCTGCTGATCGAACAGGCGGGTGATGGTGGTCGCCAGTCGCGTCGCCGACGCGTGGTTGATGGGATAAATCCGCACCACCGCGCCGGGCGCCGCAGCCTCCACGTCAAGCATCTTCACGAGTTCGGTGACCACCTCGAGGTTCATCGGCGTGCCTACGAGGATCAGCGCGCCCAGCTTCGGTTCCGGGCGAATGACCAGCCGCGTCATCGGCTGGAACACGTCGGATTCGAGCACCTGCCCGCCGTTCTCCTTCATCCGAGCCATGCGCAGCCGGGCCACCTGTCGCTGAATCGGACTTGCCTGGGGCAAGCTGGCAGTCCCATCGACCAGAATCGCCTGCAAGGTCTCGGCGAGGTCCGAGGCGTCAGCGTAGCGAAGCGGCACGATCCGCGGCTCGACCCAACCGGTGGCGACATCGGAGTCGAGGCGCTTCGAGAGCACCTCGACCAGAGCGACCGCGTCTTCCTTCCCGGCCACGATCACCGTGTTGGTGCGGCCATCCACGCTGATGGCAATCTCATCGAGCAGCGCCCGGCCGACCATCCCCCCCGGCACGCCCCGCACTTGACTCCCGGGCACGCCGCCGAGCTTCTTCCCCTGCGCGAACATGTCACCGACGATCCGGGCGAACTGATCAGCGGCGATATTCTGCAGCGGAAATAGTTGCACCGTCACCGCATCGGTGATCGGCAATTGATCGAAGAGCTCGACGATCTCAGCCAGGGCGTCGATGTTGTCAGCGGTGGAGCTGATCACCAACGCGTTGAGCGAAGCATCGGCGATAACCCGAATCGGCATGGTCAGATCCAGTCGCAGATCACCTTCGCCAAGCCCGTCGCGCCTCACCGAGAGTCGGCGAACCTGCTCCTGCACGGCCCGGGCGAGAGCAGTGTTGGCTTGCTGATCGGCCGGCGAGAGCATCTGGTTGATAATCTGCGCCAACGCCGCAGCCTGGGCGTTGCGAAGCCTGATCACGCGCACCTGAGCCTCGGCAAGCTCCGGCTCGGCGTCGATCGCCTTGAGCAGCCCCACGATCACCTCGCGATCCACCGGATTGGCCACAACCACAATCGCCCGGCGACCCCGCAATACCGCGACCTTGATCGGCTCACTCACGAGACGCGAAACTGAGTCGGCGGGCTGCGGCTTGTCGAGCCCAATCGTTTCGATCACTGATTTAGCGGCGTCCGGCGAGATGTTTTCCAGCTCGATGATGAAGATGCTGTGGCCGGCCGGGGGCATCAGCCCGTCGAGCTGACGCACCGTCGTCTCGATCTCGGCGAAGATCGCGGCTGTGCACGCAATCACCAGGCTGTTGCCGGCGGGGTCCACCTGAATGGATAGCGGCAGCTCAGCCTGCCCGGCCTTGGCTGCAAACGCTTCGGTGATGGCGGAAGCGATTCGAGCCGCCGGTGCCGACTTGAGCTTCAGCACATGCACCGAGACGCCCTGCTGGGATGCCTCGGTTTGCAGCGCTTCGGCCAGCGCTTTGATCTGGCGGAACTCATCATCCTCGGCCCGAACGATGATCGTGTTGGAGGCCGCGTCGGCCACGATGCGGAGGCTCTTGCGGCCACGATCGCCCGCGGTCTGCTCGTAGATCTGCGTAAGCGATTCGGCGAGCTGCTGGGGACTACCGGCAGTCACGAGAATGAGCTTCGGCGCCGGAAGCTTCGCATAGTCGGCGACGTCGAGCTGCTCGATGATCTGCTCAATCTTGCGAATGTTCGAGCGACTTGCGGAGACGATCAGAGAGTTGGTCAGCGGCTCGGCTGAGGCCCGCACCCACTCCTCGGCCTCGACCAGCACCGTAGGCAGAGGTGCCTCGCGCCGCTCATCGTCCTGGCTGATCCGCCGAGACCCAGGCTCGACACCGCTGCTGGGCCCCCGCGGTAACTGGGCCGCAAACGCATCGTTGATCGCTCCGGCCACCGACCGGGCATCGGCATAGATCAGCGGGATGACCCGCAACTGAAGCGACGCGTCATACTCCTCGCTGTCGAGCTTGCTCAGCAGCGCTCGAATGCTCTCCCACTCGGCTTCATCGGCAGTAATGACCAGACTGTTCGTCGCAGGATCGGCGACTATTCGCGCGTTGAGCTTGCCCGGCGTGTCGGCTTCATAAGCCAGCGGGCCATAGAACACCGACAGCGCCTCCTGCACCTGTTCCGCCTGCGCGAATTGCAGCGGGACAAAGTCGGTGATGCGATGCTTTTGTGAAGGTTGATCCATCTCGGCAACGATGCGTTCGATCTGCTTGAATTGATCCGCGGTCGCGGCGATGATCAGCTGATTCTCCAGCCGGTGGTAATCGATTCGCGGTTCCAACCGGGCGTCGTCTCGACCGCGCATGAACTGGCGAAGCGTATAGCTGACGTCCTGGGCCAGCGCGTGCTTGAGCGGGATGATGCGGTATTCCACGGGGCTTGCCGCCGGCACCTCGTCCAGTTGCGCGATCAGCGCTTCCAGAACCGGGAACGACTCTCGCGTTGCGGTGATGACCAGGCTGTTGGACCGCCGATCTGCGACGATCTTCGCTCTTACTTCAACGGCCGGCGCTTCGGAGTCTTCGAGGCCGATGGTGATGCCCGAGGTCTCGCCACGCTCATCCAGTTGAAGCGTCTCGGTCAGGATGCGCACGGCTTCTTCGGCGCGGGCGCCCTTAAGGGTATAGGTGCGGATCATCGTCTCGTCATTGGCTGACGGCGAATCGAGACGTTCGATAAGCGCTTTGGTCTGGGCGAACTGCTCCTGAGGCGAGTTGATAATCAGGCTGTTGGTGCGAACATCGGGCGTCACCACCACGCCTTGACCGCCCCGGCGGCCGAACTGCTGGCGGACAATGCGAGCAATCTCCGCGGCGTCGCCCTCGGCCAGGGCCACGATCTCGATCACCCGCCCGCCGGACACATCCGGCTGGTCAAGCCGCGCGAGCAGATCTCGAATCGTGGCAAGATCGTCGGCGTCGGCGGAAACGATCAGAGTGTTGGCGGATCGGCTGGCGGCGATCGTTGCCGTGGGCGGCGCCGCGCCCGTCGCCCGCGCCCGGTCTCGAAGAAACCCCTTGAGCGTCTGGGCCAGCTCTTGGGCCTGAGCAAACTCAACCGGCAGCACCGCGATGCTCTGGTCGGCCGGCGCAACTTGCTCATCGATGGACGCAATCAACTGGCCGATCTCATCGTGCTGCTTCACTGAGCCGAACACGAGCAACACCTTGCTCCGCTCATCCGTGCGGACTTTGATCTCCGTCGGATCGGGCGGCTCCCACCACCGGCGGCTGCGGGTCGTGTCCGTGTAGGTCTCGCGAATGACGTCCGCGACGATATTCACGTCGGCATGTTTGAGTTGGTAGAGCTTGACGAGGCGCTGCTCGCCTTGCGGCTGCGGGGCGTCGAGAATCTCAATCAACTTCTCGACGACCTCAAACTTATCGCCCTCGCCGGTCACGATCAAGGCGTTGAGACGAGCATCCGCTCGCACGGCGACGGTCCCCTGGCTGCGGCGCTGCGGGGCCCGGAACCGGCTGGAAAAGAAGAAGAACGGCCCCTGGTTCCAAGTCAGGTCGCTCACCAGGTTCTGAACGGTGTCCTCAATCTCGGTTGCCTTGGCGTGGCGCAGCTCGAAGACTCGGAAACTCAGCATCTGGCTGGCTGCAGGCGTATCGAACTGTTCGACAAGCTGGGTGATCTCATCAAAGTCCTCATCGGAGGCGGCCACCAGCAAGGTATTGCTGTTGGCATCGCCGATGATTGAGACGCGCCTGGCCTGCTCGCGCCGGCCACGCCCCGCCGAGGCGATCTTCGCCCGGTCGTCATAGAGCCTTTGCAGCGCCGATGCCACCGCGTTGGCGTCGGCACGCTCCAGCACGATGGTGCGGACCTTGAATTCGCTGGTCGGCCGGCGATCGATTTCCTTCAGCACCTCGTCGATTTCAGCCATCACTTCCTCGGTGGCGCGAACCAGAAGAACACCCGTGGCATCATCCGGAACAATCAGCGTCGTCGCCCGACGAGCCTGGTCCGAGCCGATCACTACCCGGTTCAAGATATTCGCGGCCTCCTGCGGTTGAGCCGCGGCAAGCTCGATCATCCGTAGCGGATAGTGGTCCTCGCCGAGTTTGCGATCGAGCTGCTCGAGCAACGCGTCAACCTCGGCCAACTGCTCGGGGGCTGCGGTCACCAGCAGTGTGTTGGTCCGCTCATCCGCGGCGAACTCCGGCTGAATCGCGCCGGGTCCCAGTTCGCTGCGCATGCTGAAGAACCTCGTACGAAAAACGTTCCGCAGCGTGGCCGACAGCTCGCCGGCCTTGGCGTGTTGAAGCGGATACAACTTCAGAGTCGTCTGCACGCTGAGAGGCGCCTGGTCCAGAAGCTCGATGACCTGATCAACGAATGCAATCGCCTCCGGCGGGCCCATGACGATGAGGGTATTGGTTTGCGGATCGCCGGCCACCCGCACGCGATCGGGGTCAAACACCGCCTCGATGGACTTTTCCTCAAGCAACAGCTTGATCTTGAGATCTCGCGTCCGCTGCGCCTGCCCGCCGCGGGTGGGCGCGCCCGGGTCGAGCATCCGGCGAACACTGGCGGCTGCCCGATCCGCAGTGATCTTCTCCAACGAATAGACCTTCACCACAATCTGTTCGGTCATCGGCGGCTGGGAAATGGCGGCGATGAGGTCGCCGACGATCTCAAAGTCACTGTCGTTGCAGACGACGATCAGCGCGTTGTTGACTTGATCCGAGATGACGGCTGCGCGGCGGCGCAGATCGCCGCGCCGTCCGCCGGGCGGCGTCATCTGCGATAGCGTCTGGCCAACCAGCCTGGCCGTTGCTTGGGCATCGGCTCCCAATGGCAGGCCGATGTAGCGGATCTTACCCGGCGCCGCTGGAATCTGCTCCACCAGTTGCCGGGCGAGATCGGCAACTCGATCAATCGCCCGCGGCGGGCCTACCAAGATCAGACTGTTCGTTGCGGGATCCACGGCGATAGTGATCCCGGACGACGTATCAGGATCATCCGCATCATCCTGGGCCTCGACCTCCTCGTCACCCACAACGGCAAACGTCATCACGACGATCGACGACCAGACGCCTTGGGGTGGCCTCGGCAGCGCTGAGCTCGGCTCGGGAGATTCCTCTTCCTCTTCCTCGGTGGGTTGACGACGATGAAGCAGTTGGTCAATCGAAATGATCTCAACCGCCGGGCCGCGATCGAGCAGGCGTTGAAGGGTTCTGGCAAGGTCTTCGGCTGAGGCCTTGGACCGGTCGATGGGCAGCATCCGCATCTGGCGAGAGGTGACGATCGTGGCTCGATCGATCTGCCCGACGAGTTGCCGAATGGTCTCAAACTGCGCCTCCGTGGCTAGGACCAGCAGGCTGTTGCTGGCCGAGTCCACGCGGATTGTCGGCGTCGCGTCGAGCTGTGTATCTTCGGCGAAGATCGCTTCAAGATTGGTCGCCAACTCCGAAGCGTCGGCGTTCCGGACGACCAACACCCCAACGGAGCGCTTCACAGCACCGCCAACCTCGGCGGGATCAACATCGAGTTGAGCAACCATTTGCTCGGCGACATTCAGGAGTGCCGCGGGCGCGGCGATGACCACCGCATTGAGCTTCGCATCGGCGGCCACGCGCACGGTGGGCACCGATTCACGTCGTTGCTGCTGCACCTGCAGATAGCCCAGCCGAGCCCAGCTCGGAAGCGAATTGACATCGATCAGCTCCTCGCGGGCCAGCAGTTGTTCAACGACCGGTGCGACGCTCTCCGCTCGGGCGTGTCTGAGAAACACCGTGCGCACCTGCAGTTGATCAACCGGGCCGGTGCTATCGAGCCCGGCGATGATCGACTCAATGTGCTGAAGTTGTGTCGGCGTAGCGGTGACGATCAGGGAGTTGCTCGACGGCTCAGCGGACACCGCAGCGCGAGGCCTGCCCGGCTGATGGGCGGCCTTCACGTCCATCGCGCTGCGCAAAGCATTGGCCACTTCCGTGGCGTCGGCCTGGACGAGACTGAAAATACGCACATCAACCGCCTCGGCTTCACCGCGCGGTTGATCAAGCTGGCTGATCAACTGCGCGGCGATCGGCATCAACTCCGATGCAGCGCTGATCAACACGCGATTGCCGGCGGCGTCGGCGGTGACGGTCGGCTGGCTGACAGTCAGGCCAGCGCGATCCGCCGCAAGCAGCGTCTTCGGCCAGCGGGCCCGATCCTGCAACATTGCATTGGCCGCGCGCGCCACGACCGCCGCGTCGCTATGCCGCATCACAATCAGCTGGAGGTCCATCGACGGCGGGGTCTTGGTGGATTCATCCCATTGAACCAACAGGTCCACCGCCTGCTGCGTTTCGGCCTGCGTACCGATGACAACAATAGCCCCCGCGCGCGGCTCGGCGATCAGTTGGAGCGTTGACCGCCGGCCCCCGGAGCGCGATGATTCAATGATGCGCCTCACAGTCTGCGCCAAGACCGTCGGATCGGCACTGACCGGCGTGAACGTCTCGATGGTCAGGTCGGCCGTTTCCTGGGGTCCGTCGAGCACCGACACCAGGGTCTTGACCGTTTCGACATCGTTGATCAATCCGGAGACGATCAGGGACTTGCCATCCGGGCCCCGAAGCAGCTTCGTGGCCGCACGTTGACGGTCGTTGAGCAGACTCCTCACCGTGGCGGTGATCGCATCGGGATCGGCGTACTCAACGTCAACGACGGCGATGGTGCGCTGCGGCTCGGCCGGTTCCGCCGCCGCCCCGTCAATTTCGCGCAGAAGCGAGGCCGCTTCCGCAATCGCCGACTCCGTACCGACCAGCATGACCTTCCCAAGTTCGTCCAGTGGCATAATCGTCGGCTGCTGGTCTTCGGGCAGCTTCGCATAGAGCTGCGTGAGCTTCTCGGCCGCATCCTGGGGCGCAAGCCGCGATAGCGAGAAGGCCCGAACCGAACGTCCCGACTCAGCCGCCGGCACATCGAGCAGGGCAATCGTTTCCCGGAGCTTCTCGATTCGACTCTGAACACCCTTGGCGATGATCGTGTTGGTTCGCTCATCGAAGGAGATGTTGAGCCCCGGCATAGACTGCTCCTCCACCTTGACCTGCTTGCCCTTGGGATCGGTGATGTACTTCTCGACCTTGCGGCTCAGCAGCGCCTTGAGCGGCTCCATCAGGTCCTTTGCCTTGGCGTGGCGAATGGCGAAGATCTCAATGGCATCCTCGGGGTCTTCACGGTCCAACTCATCCACAATCTTGAGCAGACGCCTGACCTGGGCGGCGGTCTCCGTGATCACCAACGAGTTCTGCTGCTCCATCGCCGTCAGCGAGCCGTACTCGGCAACCATCGCCGCAAGCTTCTCCGCCAGCGGTTTGGCCATTGCGATTTTCAGCGGGTAGACGACGGTGATGATCTGGTTGGGGATAATTCCATCGGGCAGCTCGCCCACATAGGTTGGAATATCCTCGCGCTGCATCTGGGTGAGCTTTTGCAGGTACAGCATCTCATCGCTGGCACGAAGCATCACGCCCTTGGCCTGGAGGATAATGTTGAGGACGCGAAGGGCCTCGGGCAACGTGTACGCCTTGGGGGCCAGGAAATCCAACGTCCCCTGGGGCACATCCGCCTCTTTCACCACGGGCAGCCCGGTGCTCCGCGAGAAGAAGTCGAGCACCTGATCGAAAGTTGCGCCTTTGAAGTTGAACCGGATCATGTCCGGTGGATTGGCAGGCGGCGAATCGTCATCGCCCCGCACGGTTGCGGCCGGCTCCCCATTGTCGGGGGTCTGTGACCAAGCCGCCTGAGCCGTTGGGGCGAGCACGACGGCAAGCAATGCCGGGGCCACGAGGACACTCAATCTTTTGAGCCGCATTCTCCAAATCTCCACGATATGGGTTATCAATCCGAGTGAGGGCGAGACCTTAGTTCCCCAGGGAAGCCTTGGCGACAAGACGGTGGCCAACAGAAACCGTGAAATGCTCATCATTCAGTCGAAACTCGGCCACTTCGCCGGTGGCCGCCACCAGCACCAGCTCCTGCAAGGTTTCACCGACAGCAAGCCGTCGGGATTCACCTGAATCGCGGTTCAACAACCAAACCTCAGCGCCATCGGGCCCCAATGCCACACCGGTGAGGAACCATTGGGCATATGGGAACGTCGGCCGGACGGCCGGGATGATGCCACCCGGCGAGACCGCCGGCACCGGCAAGGGGGGAATGCGGAACGGGTTACGGGCAATCAACCCCGCATAGCGGTCGAATCCCGTTGAGTCGTAGCCTCCACTGACAAGCTCCCGTGGCACTTGGCCGGGCAGGTACAGCGTGAGCAGCCGCAGCGACACCTCGAAGCGCTGGCCGTTGTCCTTCGGCTCCAGCCGGACCTGGTGGATGCGCTTCAGCCAGGGCTCCTCCCGTACGCGGTGCACAAGTTGCAACACCTGCTCGAACTCTGCCTGACCGGAGATCCACGCCTCGACCTCGACGAAGTCGGTTTCGTCGCGCAACGCCCGCTGGCCACGGAGGCGAAACTGGCTCTTGGCCGGCGATTGGAGGTTTCTGGCCCGCCCGGTCCCCACCGTCAACCCCGCCATCCCGATCTCCTCGCCGATACGGTTCAACCGACTGCGGAGCTGGTGATCAACCGTCTCAAGATCACCGCCCATCGAGCCGTCCGCATAGCGCCCAAGCGCCTCGGCAACACGAGTCTGGTCTTCGACCCCCGCTTCATACCGCTGAATATTGCTTGTCAACTGACCGATGCGCTGCTTGAGCGCCGCACGTTGATTGAGATAGATGCCGTCCAACGACGACCAGCCCAGCCAGCCGAGAGCAGCCAGGGCCGCCGCCATGAGCATTGCGATGCCCCAACGTCTCATTGGGTGCGCTCCGTGAGCGCGGTCCGTCGAGGGGCAGGGATGGTGGTGCTCTGCACATCCGCGCGCTGCCGATCCGACGGCCCAGCGGCGACGGGCTCGCCGGCCGTGGTGCGAAGGTGATAGCTGAACGCATACGACAGGCGACGACCGCTGCGGGCATCCGGTCCCGCGGTGGTGATTTGATAAGCCTCCGCGTCAACCAAGGCCCCGCGGAACGCATCAGCGGTCGCGCGGTCTGCGGCTTCGCCTTGCAGAACGATGGTCATCTGGGGCTCGACGTGCCAGCGCTTCGCCTTACGGTCAAACTTCACGCCGCGAGACGTCAATGAGCCGGTCCAGCTATCCAACACAAGGTCCTGCGTCGGTGGCGCGATGTCAACGATGTAGGCGAGATGATCAAGCCAATTCGCATCGACCGCCTCCCACTGCTTCAGATGCGCGAGCTTGTAAAGGTCGCGGCCGTAGCGAGCATACAGGGGGCGCAAGCTGTCGCTGCGGGCTTCGAGCTTTGCGACGGTATCGCTAAGGGTGGCCAGGTTGCGTCTGGCCAACGTCCAACCGCCGACGATCAGCACGATGACCAATCCGACCGCGGCGAGGATGCGTTGCCGTTTACGAGCGGAGACATCTGGCGCCTTGCGCGGCCGGGCAAAGTCGATCGACTCCACGCCGAGGTTCTGTTCCAGCAGCAGTCCCGCCAGGGGCCACATGCTATCCATGTCTTGACCGACCAGATCAACCAACGGATGCTCTTTGAGCACCTCCGCCTGGACCTTGAGCATGTCACCAATCAACCTTGCCGCCTGCTCGCTCACCTGGAGATTCCCCATCACAACCGCACGGCGGACATCACTGTCCGCGTCCTCGGCCTCGACGATGCGATAGCTCATCCAGGTGCGACGCGCCTCGGTGACCACGGCGTCGGCCAGGCGAGCGGGGTCGTCGAGCGGCGGCAGTTGGGCGGCGCGTGAGAAGCGGATCACCCCGTCCACAACAACGATGAACTCCACCGCATCAGCGGCGATGTCCACCACCAGAACGCCGCCTGCACCGATTCCGTCGGAAGATTCGGCAAGGCTACCCAGCAAGGCTGCGGATCCCATGCTTCGCAGCGCGATTCGCTCGACGCGCAGCCCCGCACCTTTGGCGATCTGCTGTACATGCGTAAGTACGGTCTGTGGCACGGCCACCGCGAGCACCGTGGTGGAGCTCGTCGTGCGATCGACGGTCACGAAGTCGATCACGGCGTGGTCGTCATCGAAGGGCAAGTTCCGCCGCAACGCCAGCCTGGTCATCTCAGGCAGCTCAGATTGTTCGCTCGTCGGCAACGAGAGTCGCTTCAGCGCGACGTGCTCCCGCGCGATCTCGATCGTCGCTTTGGTCCTGGGGAAGCCGGCCTTGGCCAATTGCAGCCCGGCCCAAGCGCCGTAGGCCTTCGCCTCATCGATGTAGAGACCGTCCGGCACGGCCTCTACCAAGGCCCGCTTGACCCGGAGTCCGTTTCGGCTCCGGGCGACCTGCACCGCTTGAAGTCGCCTGCGGCCGAGGTCGATCACGATCTCATTGCGTGCAGTCATGATGCCCGTCCTCCACCGTTCGCCATTCGTACGCGCCGCAACTTCTTCACCGAGAAAGGGAAACGCGTCACCCTCCGCCGATCCACCGCCCGATCCTCCTTCTGCCTGGCTTAGCTGATGATGTTGGCGTGACGGTAACGTCGTCTTCGAACGGGCCACTATCCGCCCCTGCCCCAGCAGTGGCCACGGCATCGTAATCAGACGGTTCATTATCAGTGGCGGCAAATCGCCGCGATGACTCGACGTGATCCAGCGACGCGTTGACCGCGAGCACGGCCGTCGTTTGCAACAATGTGATATCGCGCAGAAAGGCGACGCGCGGCCGTGGGGCCGAAAGGTCGATCACTGCTTCGTAGATGACTGCTCCGGCCGGTGGATCATCCGGCGAGTCAGCACCCACCTCCCCCGCTGCGAGTCGCACGCGATAGGTCCAGCTGCGGGTGGTGATTCGCCCGGCCAGCTCGTCGTAGGCCTCCGGCTGGACAATTACCTGGATGGCCAGCCAGGCGATGGTCGCCCGCTGCTGTGCGGGCAGGTCGTCGCGCAACTCGACGATCCGGGCGGCCTGCTCGGGTTCCAGACCAGGCAGCGCCACCAGGGCCTCATACGGAGCCGTGTTGACGTCCAGCCGGCCGAAGTGGAATTCGCCGGCTTCGGCGGTGAACGCGTCGATAATCTGGGGCCAATCCTCCGGAGGCACATCAAAGAATCGCAGAACCTGGAAGAGCTTCGCTTCCGTGTCGAAGGTGGTTCCACCTTCGAGCATCCGCTGAAGTACCTCACTCGCCTCGCGGTCGAAGCGCGCTTCAATGCGCCGAGCGAGTTCCTGCGACCATTGGACGTTGAGGTTGATCCGCCGCGTTGTGTCTTGCTGTATGGCCGGCTCGAATCCGTACACCGTCACCACATCACCAAGCCCCCGCGGCCCATTGCCAACAATCCCCGCGGAGAGACGCTCGGTAACACCATGGTCCCCGAGCGTCGCGTCATCCATGACGGTCAGCTCTTCAATGGGGCCGTACAGGGTTTCCGGGGACAGGCCGGGCACGCGCAGCAACTCACCGACAGACTGGTACGGCCGGCCGAGCGGTTCGTCGCGATACTCAATCACGGTCCGGGCCAGCGGCTCCTCAATCCGACCCGTCGCGGTGAGCATCTGGGCATCGACATGGTTGAGGTCAAGCTTGCCGGCTTCCGGAACGAGCCGCCCGCCGTCCGGACCAAGTGGAAGTAACCAGACCACCCCGAGCCGCGATCCGGCCTCGTAAATGACGTAGCGCTCATCAAGGCGGGGCATGCGACCGTCGAGGATCACCGACCGCTGCTCGTTGAGGCGGCTCACGACCGCCTGGACGCCCGACCAGGCCAGAGCCCTGGACTGCGCCGCATCAGCGGTGCCGGCGCTCCCGGCAATCTCTGCTTGGGCCATGAACAGCAGGCTCGTGGCCAGCAGCAACGCACCGCCCATCACCACCAGGACGGTGATCAGGACAAACCCACGATCAGAGTAGCCGTGAATCGAGTTCATGGTGCTTCTGTCGATGCCCCCTCGCTGAAGGACTGCCCGCCATCAGACGATTGTCCATCGTCGGACGATGCATCAGGAACGATGATCACGCGAATGTGATCGGGCTGGGGCTCATCAAACAAATCCAGATCGCTGCGTCGAGCATAGGCCTGCTCGTCGAACCCGGCCGCGGTATTGAAGGTCAACCGATCGCCGGCGGCCGCATCCACCGGCTCATCGTTGGGCGGCAGCGGTGTTGTCTGATCTCCAGGCCAAGCATCGAACCACACTGCGATCTCGACGGCCTGCGGCAGACGATCAGCTGAGAGGCTATCAAACGAGTCCCGCCAGGTCGTGGCGTCGAGGTAGCGAAACCGCACCTTGTGCACCGGGCCTCCGACGGCAACAAACCTGGTCGAGCCCGATTCCCCATCACCCAGCGGCCCGCGCCTGGCTTCGACGAGTCCGCTGAGCCCGTTGAAGCGATACTCGGCCAACTGAAGATCACCGAACACCGCCGGGTCCTCGGCGCCGCGCTCGGCCAGGCTCGCGGCCACCGCACGGGCCATGATTCGCAGCTGCGTCGCATCGCCTTTGACCCCGGGCCCGGAAGCCTGATCGCCAACCACACAGCAAAGTAGATCGGCCTCGACTCGCTCGATCAGCGTGGTTGCCGCAAGCTGCTTTGCTGCGAAGTCCAACGCCCGTGCTCGCGACGAGAGCAGATCGAACACGAAGGCGAACATTGATCCGACAAGCGCCATGACCAGCGCAATGGCGATCACCATCTCCAGCAGGGTGAACGCTCGGCGGTGCACACGCGGCGTCTGCAGTCTCACGTGCCGGCCTCCGGTAGTCCCCGAAGCAGGTCATCCTCCTGGTACGCTTCGACGTCCACCTCACGTAGCGGCACAAGCTGGCGAAGTGTGTAGCTGATCCCATCGGAATCAGCCGCTGCAGGGGCCTCGCCGGGGCTCTCATTGACGGTGAGTTCAACCAGAAGCAGCCCGGCGAAAACTGTGCGAGACGTCCTGACCTCGAAGCTCCATCGCGGCCTGCGGTCCAAGCGATCAAACTCATCGGCCGCCTCATGCGATCCGACCGCTCCCGACCACTCGCCGCGAAGATCGCCCAGCGTGATCAGCCCCACTTCCAGCTCGGCGAGCTTTGATCGAGCCAAATCGACCGCGACCTGGCGTCGCTTGGCCCGATCTAATGCACCGAAGAGGGACTTCGTAGCGCCCAGGCAAAATGCAGCCGAGCCCACAAACAGCGCGATCGACAGCATCACCTCGAAGAGAATCGCCGCTCGACGCGATGATGCATGAATCCGGGGGCGGGCTTGGCTCACGGCTCAATCACCTCCTCGACTCTGCTGTCGGCCTCACCATCTTTGGGTTGTTGGGGCGTCTCCTGCGGCTCGCCCTGATCCGGGGCGAACCAATCAGGCTCGTCCTGCCGATCCATTTCATCCAGCGGATGCGATTGACCTTCGGCTTGGGCCAGCCGCTGGAAACTCGGCAAGCCCGTCCAGGGATTGACCTGAAGCTTGCCCAGCCGGCCGTCTGCATCGCCGATCCACGCCGGTTCACCCAGCAGGGCGGAACCGTCGGGCAGGAACACCGCCAGGCGAATGCGCCGGCGCGGCTCGGACAGGCCGTCTCGAGGCTGACGGTCACCCTCGACGGCAGCAAGCCCACCTTCATCAAATCGAGGACCGCGGCCGGGGGGGCGATCCGTAATCCACACCCCGTTCGCCAAGAGCCGAGAGGCCCAACCTTCCGGGATCAGCGGTTCGGGATCGGACTCCTCGTCACTAAACGACGGTGGATCATTGAGGCCATCGTCGGCCGACCTGGCGGCTCGCCGGTACTGCCTTTGCTCAATGCCCCGCAGGCCGGCTCGAAAGAGACGAGCTTCGATCCGCGATGGAGGGCTGTAATAGGTGACTTCGACCGGCTGACCGGCAGCCTGGGCGTGGGCTCTCCCCAGCAGCAACTGGTTGCGAGCAACTTCGGCGCTGGACTCAAACGCCCGCTCGCCGAAGCCTTTCAGGACGGTGGGAAGAGCCAGCGCCGCCATCGCCAACAGCAAGCCGATCGCCAGCAACAATTCCAGAAGTGTCAGGCCGCGCCGGTTCATCGCAGGCGCCTTGGTTGATCAGGATCCATCGCCGGTGACCGGAGGCGTAAAGTCGAGATCTTCGGGCAACTGACCCTCATCGTCGCGCAGCCGATCATGGTTGGTGATGTCGTCGGCGGTGTCTTGCTCTTTGTCCGGCCCGAGTGAAATGATGTCGTAGGCCAATCCCTCGATCTCACTTGGCTGGCGATAGATCCATTCGCTGCCCCAAGTGTCGCGCGGGTTTGGATTCTCCAGATGCGGCCCATTCCATCGCTGGGCCTCTTCCTCGTCTTCGATGGCGTCGCGGCTCCACAACGCGCGAAGTCCCTCCTCCTCAGTCGGGTAACGATTCATGGCCAGCTTGAAGTACTTCAGCGATGCGTCGAACTGATCGATCTGGGCTTGCATCAGGTTGATATCCGCCTCTTCCTTTTTCGGGAGCAGATTGACGACCACCAGGCCGCCGATCGCCAGGAGAATCGCGATCACGATCAGAAGTTCGATGAGGGTGAAGGCCCGCCGGGCCCGCCTCGGCGAATCGTGGCGTCGTCGCTTGGTCAACACGGTGTGCATCCTTCCACCAGACGTATCAACTGAGAACCGAACCGCCCGCCCAATCGCGGCGGCGCCGCAGGTGACAAAGACCCTAGTAGGGCCGCAGACTCGGCCCGGCAGACCACGGCCTTCTACTGATCCTACCGTCTACGGGCCGCAAAGATGCCGTGCATCTCAGGTGGAAATGGCCGAGCTCAGTCGCAGCATCGGCACGATCAGGGCGATGAAGATAAAAAGCACCACCCCGGCCAGGACCAGCAACAGCAGCGGCTCCATCAGCCGCACGAACAGGCCAAGCATTCGATCGACGCGCGTCTCGATGGTCTGGGCAATGGTGAGGAGCACTTCGGGAAGGTTATTCGCCGACTCACCCACGGCGATCATCTCGGTCACGTCCTCAGCGATCATGCCGCTTTCGGCCAGGGGTGCGGCCAAGGGTTCGCCCGCCCGGACGGCTTCGATGGCTCGGTCGATCGCCTTGGTCAGCAAGACGTGACCTACGGCGCTGCGGCTGATCTGCATCGCGGACAGCATCGGCACCCCGTTGGCCAACAACGTGCCGAGGATTCGCGTAAATCGTGCCACCGCGAGACTGCTGATTAGGGTCCCCACCTTGGGTAGGCCAAGCTGCCAGCGGGCAACCGCCTGCCTCACCTGGGGCCGACGCATCAACCAGGAATACGCCAGCGCCGCCCCCACCAGCAGCAGGAGCAAGATCAGCCAATAGTCGGTCAGCACCGTCGACGCCCCGAGTAAGATTCTTGTCGGCAGCGGCAGCTCAATGCGGCCGTAGAAATCCCCAAACCTGGGCACGAAGAACACCAACGCCGCCACCACAATCGCCAGTCCCACCGTCAGCAGCAACACCGGGTAGATGAGGTTGCCGATGACTTTCGCCCGCATCTGCGCCTGGTTCTCCAGGAACGTGCCGAGCCGGCCGAGGACCTCTTCGAGGAATCCGCCCCGTTCACCGGCGCGAATCATGGCAACCTGGATCGGGGCGAAGACGTCCGCGTGCCTGGTCATGGCGTCGGCCAGACGCGATCCTTGGGCGAGGTCCTCGGCGATCGTGGCCATCACAGCGGCCAAGCGAGGGTTGGATTTGCTCTTCGCCAGCAGTCGCATCGCTCCAAGCAGTGGCATACCCACGCGCAGCAGATCGGATAGCTGGCGATAGGCCGTGGCCAAGTGCTGCGACGACACTCTTCGTTTGAGGCGCGGTCCCTTATGAACCGGGCGGACTCGTACCGGCGCCAGATCCCGCCCCGCCAGGTCCGCCAGCACCGCCTGTTCGCTCGCCGCGGTCAGCGTGCCAACCACCCGCTGACCAGCCGGATCACGCGCGATGTACGAAAACGTCGTCATCGTCGGCCCGATTGTAGGGTACCGCCGCTGCCCGTTTGGGTTGCAAGGAGCATACCCTGGCCGCGGCGGATGCATATCCGCGGAAACCCTTCCGCTGTCTCACAACGTCGTGATCTGCTGCTTCGTGTCGGCGCCAGTGGGAATCTGGCAGAGAATCTGGCGCATGATCTTGACGCTACACGTCCCAAGGGGGCACTGTTCAAGCTGCAACGACTGGAATCGTCCGAACCTGAGAAGCCTCTTGGGGGTTCTCTGCCGCGCGCTCGGCACGCTTCACAATCTCGGCGGGAAAGTAGCAATGACCACAACGATCGCATTTGCCGATAACAACGCCGTCCAGTAGCACCAGTCCACCGCGCACATGGATGGGCTCAGCCTTGGCAACGATGGGCTGGACGGTACCCGTACAAAAATCGCAACGATGTGGCTGATACTTGCTCATTGCTAAGACTCATCATAGCGAACCCCGGCGGGGAGCGCGGGTCGCGCTCGTCGATCACAGCCCATCTCACCACGGCGGTGGGCGGTCTTGTTTCCCTTGATGCCTTGGCGCCTCGATGCCTTCCCCCTCACCCTTCTTCGCTCTCGCGCAGGCGGGCGAGTACGGAGATATCTTCCAGCGTGGTGGTGTCCTGTTTCGTATCGGTGCCGGCGGCGATGTCGCGCAAGAGCCTGCGCATGATCTTGCCCGATCGCGTCTTGGGAAGGGCATCAGTAAAGCGGATCAGGTCCGGCCGAGCGATCGCGCCGATTTCCTTGCCCACATGATGGAAAAGCTCATCGCGCAGCGCCGGGCTGGGACTGTGGCCTTGGTCGAGCGTGACAAACGCAGCGATGGCGGTGCCCTTGATCTCGTGGGGCATGCCGACCACCGCGGCCTCCACCACCGCCGGGTGACTGACCAGAGCAGACTCAATCTCCATCGTGCCGAGGCGATGGCCGGCAACGTTGATCACATCATCGACCCGGCCCATGATCCAAAAGTAGCCGCGCTCATCACGTCGAGCCCCGTCGCCGGTCAGGTAGGCACCGGGAATCCGCGAGAAATACGTGTCGATGAACCGCTGGCGGTCGCCGAAGATTCCCCGCAGCATACCCGGCCAGGGCGTGCGAATGACCAGGAGTCCGCCGACGTTGGCCGGCTGCTCTTCGCCCTGCTCATTGACCACCGCAGCGTCGATACCAAAGAACGGAAGCGTGCAACTTCCAGGCACGGCCGGCGTCGCCCCGGGCATCGGCATGATCAATTGTCCGCCGGTCTCCGTCTGCCACCACGTATCGACAATCGGGCAGCGCTCCGAGCCGATGACTCGGCGGTACCACATCCACGCTTCAGGGTTGATCGGCTCACCCACCGTACCGAGCAGTTTCAGACTGGATAGATCGTGCTTGCGCGGGTGCTCATCGCCCCACTTCATAAAGGCGCGAATCGCCGTCGGAGCAGTATAGAACTGCGTGATCCTGTGGCGCTCGACGATGTCCCAGAAGCGGTCCTCGGCTGGAAAGTTCGGCGCCCCTTCATACATGAAGCTCGGCACGCGAGTCGGCAGAATGCCATAGACAATGTAACTGTGCCCGGTGACCCAGCCGATGTCAGCGGTGCACCAGTAGACCTGCCCGCGGTCCGGCACGAGATTGAACACATACTTGCTCGTGAGGTAGGTGTAAACCATGTACCCGCCGGTCGTGTGGACGATGCCCTTGGGCTTGCCGGTCGAGCCGGAGGTGTAGAGCAAGAAGAGCATGTCCTCACTGTCCATCGCTTCGCAGGGGCAGTCGTCGGACGCCACGGCCGTCAGCTCGTGCCACCAATGATCGCGCCCCTTGGTCCAGGCGATGTCGTTGCCGCAGCGCTTCAACACGATCACCGTCTCGATGAGTCCGGTCATGCCGGCCGCGGCATCAACGTTGGCTTTGAGCGGCACGATCTTGCCTCGCCGCCAGCCGCCATCGGCCGTGACGATGACTCGGCTCTTGGCGTCCTGAACCCGGTCAACGATCGCCTGGCTGGAGAACCCGCCAAAGATCACCGAATGAACGGCCCCGATGCGGGCACAGGCGAGCATGGCGATCGCTAACTGGGGCACCATGCCCATGTACAGCGTCACCACATCGCCCTTCCGCACGCCGAGCTTCTTGAGCACGTTCGCAAACCTGCTCACCTCGCGCAGCAGGTCGTTGTAGGTGAGCCTGCGAATCTCAGGGAAGGCTTGAGGCCTTTCCGCCTGCTGCGGAAAGGCTTGGGGGGCAGAGGTGGGTTCACCTTCCCAGATGATCGCCACTTGGTCGCCGAAGCCGTTGTTGACCTGCCGATCAACACAGTTGTGGCAGATATTCGTCTTGCCGCCGAGAAACCATTTCGCATCCGGCTCCTTCCATTGGAGCACCTTGGTCCATTTCTCGAACCAGTCAAGCTCTTGGGCAAACTCGGCCCAGAAGCCTTCCGGGTCCTTGATTGAGCGGGCGTACATCTCGCGATACTGCTGCATCGAGGAGATATACGCCCCGCCGATGGATTCGCTGAACCCCCCCGGCGGCTCGAACACCCGCTCCTCGTGAAGGACAGACTCGATACTGCTCGTGTCTCCAATCCTCTCGGACATGGCGAGACCTCTCCAAGCGTCAGGAAAACGATCACTCTAGCCGATGTCTTGGTACGACAAAAGGATGCTGCCCCGGGCCTCCAGCGCATCGTCGACCTCGGAAACGATCCGAATCATCGATTCAGATGGTGGGTTCGCGAGGTTGCTCTCCAGACTGAACCGAACCAGTCGCGCCGCGCTCAGCAAGACGAGACCGCATTGGAGTGTCGGGCGCCCATGGGTATGCACCCGCGGCTGCAAACCTCATCCTCCGCTGCGGCCTCTGCCACTGCGCGGTGAGCTCCTACCTCTGGCGGCGTTTACTGCGGCGGGGTTGTTTGGAGCGTTTGTGCTTGCCTTTGGCGCGGCTGGGGCGCTGCTTCGACGCAGCTCGATCAACTTGCTGGGGCAGTAGGGTGAGTTGCAGGTCGAGGTGCCGAGAGGCGAGATCGACGCGCAGGATCTGGACGGTCACGATGTCGCCGATGCCCAGGGAGGCGCCGCTGCGCTGGGCGACGATTCGGCCCGTCCGCTCATCGGCGGTCCACCGATCAGCACGGCCGGCGGACTGGGGCATGTCCTGCATCCGGACCATCCCCTCGACGAGGAACCGCTCGATCGAAACGAACAGTCCATTGCTGGTAATGCCCGTCACGACGCCGGGCAACTCATCGCCTAGGTGATGCTCGGCGAGGAACTGCATCACCAGGAAGTCGCGCAGCTCGCGTTCCGCCGCGTTGGCTTCGATCTCGGTCTCACTACAGTGCCGGCCAAGCTGGATCAACTGGGCCTCGTCAGCAACACGATCGTCATCGGCGAGTCGCTTACCAAGCTC